>SKZS01000059.1 GCA_007127255.1 Syntrophomonadaceae bacterium
GGCATTTATGATATAATCAATTAAACATTTAATTGTGTCCGATATTTTACAATACTGCCGTTTTATCTTACAGCGCAGACAGTTGGAGTGGATCATCATGAAAAAGAAAAAAGTAGCAGTTGTATTTGGAGGCAGATCCGGTGAGCATGTAGTTTCACTGCGCTCGGCAGCTTCAATTATGGAGGCAATTGATACAGAGCGATATGAGATTATTCCTGTTGGCATTACCAGGGAAGGCATCTGGCTGACAGGATCCGATACCTGGCTCTCCCTGTGGGAACAGCGGGCGCCACGAGAAGCGGCCCGGGCTGTTTTGCTGACTGATCCAACCAATCCCGGTTTGCTTGTTCAATCTAATCAATCTCCGACAGAGTGGCAATATCAGCCTGTCGACCTGGCTTTTCCGGTTTTACACGGTACTTATGGAGAAGACGGGACTATCCAGGGTCTTTTTGATATGGCCGGCATCCCTTATGTTGGTTCAGGTGTTCTTGCATCGAGTACCGGTATGGATAAAGTTTTTATGAAAGCTCTTTTTATGCATTGTGGTTTGCCCGTGGCTTCTTACCTCAATTTTTCGCGCCTGCAGTGGAACGAAGAATCAGGATACTGGTTGGAGCAGGTAAAAACAAGACTGGGCTTTCCCTGTTTTGTCAAACCTGCTAACCTTGGTTCGAGTGTGGGTATTAGCAAGGCTTTTACCGAAGAAGAGCTGACCAAGGCTGTAGAAGAAGCGCTGCTCTATGATGACAAAGCGGTGGTTGAGAAATTTGTAGAAGGCCGTGAAATAGAATGTGCTGTTTTAGGTGACAGTGAAATAGAAGCATCCCGTCCGGGTGAAATAATACCCTGCAATGATTTTTACGATTACAGGGCAAAGTATATTGATGATCGTTCCAGTCTCGTCATTCCTGTTGAGTTAGGGGACAGGCTTGAAAAGAGCATAAAAGACTATTCTATTAAAGCATTTCAAGCAGTTGAAGCAAGCGGCCTGGCCAGGGTTGATTTTTTTGTCAGCCCTGCAGATGGTAGTGTCATTATAAATGAGATAAATACCATGCCCGGTTTTACCAGTATCAGCATGTATCCTAAATTGTGGGAAGCCAGCGGTGTGGGCTACAGGGAACTGGTTAACAAGCTGATGACTATAGCAGAATCCAGATTTCAGCGTCGCCAGGCCCTGATGTTCGCCCCACCTGAATAAGTAAAAAATTATGGGGTGAGAATAATTACCGAGGAGCAGAAATCGTTATTAGAATTGTTCAATAAGAATGATCCTTCTTCTCCCCGACCAGAAGACGAGGCAGTTAAACTTAATGGTTTAATCAATACTGCGCTTAGATGTTCAAAATGCAGTCTCAGAAGCGGTTGTAGTCAGGTGGTTTTTGGCGAGGGCAATCCGCAGGCCCGGCTGATGCTGGTTGGCGAAGCTCCCGGAAGCGATGAAGATCGCCTGGGCAGACCATTTGTTGGCCGGGCAGGCCAACTGCTTGACCGGATTTTGGAGGCTGCAAACATTGAACGTAAAGAAATCTACATTACGAATGTTGTCAAGTGTCGTCCTCCTGCTAACCGTATGCCTTCCCAGGCCGAAGTAGAATCATGCCGTCCCTACTTGACAGAGCAACTTGAGCTGGTTAAACCGAAAATTGTTGTCTGTCTCGGAGCCCTGGCCACGCGCAATTTGATTGACAGGAATACATCAATAACTCGTGTCCGCGGTCAGTGGCATCAGAAAGGCAGCCATCATCTAATAGCTACATTTCATCCTGCAGCCTTGCTGCGCGATCCGGGGAAAAAGAAGCCGGTTTGGGAAGATTTTAAGCAGGTTATGAGATACTATCATGATCACCGAGGGGGTTGATATTGTGAGCAATGAATTAGTGCTGGTGGTGGATGATGAAAAGACACTGGTTAAAGCTCTTACCTTTAACCTTGAAAAGGAAGGTTTCCGGGTTGAACAGGCTTTTAATGGAGAGGAAGCGCTGCAAAAGGTTTTCGAATTAAAGCCCGATGTTGTAGTCCTTGACTTAATGCTGCCGGAAGTTGACGGTTTTGATGTCTGCCGTCAGATTCGCAAGAAGCTGGATATCCCCATAATAATGCTTACAGCTCGCAGTGAAGACATAGACAAAGTTTTAGGACTTGAACTGGGTGCTGACGATTACATGACAAAACCTTTTAATTCCAGGGAACTCGTAGCCCGGATCAAGGCAATTCTAAGAAGAAGTACTGTTCGTGAAGAAGAAGCGAAAAAGGTGGTCCAGGTTGGCAATCTGCAGGTTGATTTATTGCAGCACAGGGCTCGAGTTGGCGATCAGGAAATCAGCCTTACTTCAAAGGAGTTTGCCCTGCTGAGTTTTTTAGCAACCAATGCAGGCAATGTTTACTCACGGGAGCAGCTGTTGGAACAAGTCTGGGGTTATGACTACTATGGAGATGTCAGGACAGTCGATGTCCATATCAGGCATCTGAGAGAAAAAATCGAAAAAGATCCTGGTAATCCCGATTTGCTTATAACGGTATGGGGTACCGGTTATAAAGTCAGGGAGGATCTTTAATGAGCAGGTTTTACAGCATCCGTTTTCGTCTGACAGCTACTTTTCTGGCTGTAATACTGGCGGTGATGGTTATAATTAGCATATTTTTGTACAGCACCCTGGAACGATATTATATGAATAACCTGGAGGCTACACTGGTAAGATCCGGTTTTCTTGCTTCTGATTTTGTTGTTGGTCACTTGCGCGGGCAAATTGACTCGGTCAGGCTCAGTTCGCTGGCAGAAGATATGAGCCGTCAGGCCCAGGCCAGGGTCCTTTTTGCCGATCAACAGGGTATAGTTGTCGGGGACTCTCTCCGGGTCGGGGGGCTGCTTAACCAGGAACTTGATCATGAAGATGTCAATGCAGCGCTTGAAGGAAATGTCAGCAGCAGGATCGCTTATAGTGAAAGAATTGAGCACCCGGTTATCCAGGTAGCTGTTCCGGTAATGGAAGAGGACGAAATGGTTACAGGAGTGGTGCTGCTGTCGGCGTCGCTGGAAGAAGTTTACAATACTCTCTATGACATCCGTCGTTTTCTCTTTTTGGCAACAGTGATTGCCATGGCTATAGTGGGTGGTGGATCTGCAGCTTTGGCCAGACGTTTTACCGGGCCGCTTGAAAGCCTGACTGTAGCAGCCAGGAAAATGGCTGAAGGTAAACTTGATCAGCATATAGAGATTTCGTCGACAGATGAAATCGGCCGTCTGGCGGAGCAGTTTAATATAATGGCTAAGCGTCTCAATTACTATACCAGTAACCTGAAAAAGTTTGCTGCCGATGTTGCGCACGAGGTGCGGACTCCTTTAACTACAATGAACCTTTTAACCAAGTCCCTTAAAGAACATGAAATGGAACCGGAACAGCAAAAAGAATTCATCGAAGATCTGGATAATGA
>SKZS01000110.1 GCA_007127255.1 Syntrophomonadaceae bacterium
AGCTAAAAGAGTGGCAGGCCGATATGGTATCTTGCAGCGGCCACAAAATACATGGACCCAGAGGAGCAGGCTGCCTGTGGCTTCGTGAAGGTACCATGCTGCAGCCTCTGCTGCACGGAGGCGGCCAGGAAAACATGATGCGCCCGGGAACTGAAAATGCAGCGGCAATCGCCGGTTTTGGCCTGGCTGCCCGTCAAAACAATCACAGCCTGCAGCAAAAAACAGATTACCTGGCTGAATTAAAACTCACCTTTTATAATGAACTACAAAATAGCAAGGCCTTGTTTACTGTAAACGGGCCCTCACCTGATGCCGGTGCACCGCACATTATAAATTTGTCATTTCCGGGTTTAAAATCCGAAGTGCTGCTCCACTCTTTAGAGGAACGGGGTATTTACGTTTCTGCCGGTTCAGCATGTCATTCACGCCGTTCCGATCCGAGCCATGTATTAAAAGCGATCGGCCTGGATAATGAAAGTCTTGAAAGCGCCCTGCGCTTTAGTTTCTCTACATTTAACACCAAAGATGAAGCTGTTTCTGCAGCCAGGATAACGGCTGAAGTAGCAGCCGATCTTTTATCAATATTTAAAAAATAGCTTTTATACGATTGGGGACATACAATGGCGGTCAAAATCCTGGTGCGTTATGGGGAAATTGCTTTAAAAGGAAAAAACCGCGGACAATTCGAACAGCAGCTGCTTCGTAATCTAAATGCCGCAGTAAATAGATATCATGGCCGGGCAGAAAAGATGCACGGCCGTTTCATGGTTACCGGGCCTGATGAGCATTGCGACTTAATGATCAATAGGTTAAGCAGGGTCTTTGGAGTTGTCTCGGTAAGCCTGGTCCGCGAAACCGAACTCGATATAGATAGGATCAAAATGCTGGCAGCAGAAATGGTTGAACGCCTGCCTGCCGACCAGGATACTTTTAAAATAGAAACGCGCCGGTCAAATAAAAAATTTCCCTATTCATCGCCTGAGACAAATCACCTCCTGGGAGCATACCTGCAGGAATTAAACCCGAACCTGGTTGTAGATTTAAAAAACCCCTCTTTTAAACTGTCAGTTGAATTAGGTTACAGCAAAGCTTATCTGTTTCTGGACAGGGTTGCCGGGCCCGGCGGATTACCCGTCGGCATAACAGGGCGTTCTTTGCTTCTACTTTCCGGTGGAATTGACAGCCCTGTTGCCGGATGGCTGACCATGAAAAGAGGCCTTTTTGTTGAAGCTGTGCATTTTCACAGTTTTCCCTTTACAAGCCACCGCTCCCAGGAAAAAGTAGTTGAACTGTGCCGCAAACTGGCTTCCTACAACAATAAAATACCTCTGCACATTGTCAGTGTAACCGCTATTCAGAAAGAGCTAAATGCAAAATGCCCCGAAGATCTGGCTATTATCCTGTTAAGGCGCATGATGTACCGTATTGCAGAGATAATTAGCTATAAGCGTGGCCTTCAGGCCCTGATCACCGGTGAAAACCTGGGTCAGGTAGCCAGCCAGACCTTAGAGAGCATTAATGTAATCGACAAAGCTACCGGAATGCTGATTTTAAGACCACTCCTGGGCCTTGATAAAAGCGAAATTATTGAACTGGCCGTTAAAATTGATACTTATGAAACGTCAATTTTACCCTATGAAGACTGCTGCACTTTATTTATGCCCAAAAGCCCGGTAACTAAGCCGAAATTGACCATAATAGAAAAATACGAAAGTAACCTCGATATTGAAGGCCTCCTTAACGAGGCCATGGCCTCACTTGAAACTACTATTGTTAAAGAATACTAATCCTTTTTGAGACGGTCATCAATACTGTCCTGCAAAGCGGCATCAAGCAAAACTTCGGGACCCGGAAAACGGGCTTTACCTTTTGTCAGGGATGAAAAATAGAGGGCACCGGTCGGGCACCAGTTTAAACAACGCAGGCAATACATGCAATGGTAGTGACGGATCGGATAGTCATCGTCACCGATTTCAATCAAACCCTGAGGGCATTGCTGCACACAGGTCAGACACTGGATGCACTCGTCCTTATGAATGCCAAATCCAAAAAGAAGATGGTTCAGTATAAAATCAACCCCGTAAGAATAAAAAAACCGGTAGGGTATACCTACTAGTTTATCGAGCAGGTTGGGACCCTTGTAATAATAAGGTATTCCAAAATACAGGGAGTTTATATATTCGAGGAATATGAAAATATTTTTTCTGGCCTGGAACGTTTTCCTGACCAGCAAGCGTCCGGTTTTTAGGTGATCAAACCTGCTGCGCATTATAGCGGTTGCAGAAAAGACAAAAGACTGATCGAGGTGACCTACATACTTAAACCCTTTTAATCTCAAGAGATTACGCATAAAAGCTTCATAATCTCCCTGGGCTCCATCGTGGGTGGCAAATGAAAAAACCCGTATTTTCTTTTGAAATACAGGCAAATCAAGAAGAAAACGGATCATGACCGGCGCCGGCCGAAAGCTGTATACGGGGGAACCAAAACCGATTAAATCATAATTATCCCACTCATCTTTGAGCCCGCTTAAAATCGGATTTTCTTCGACGTTCTCCAGGGCGGTATCTATTTTCCTGTACGGCCAGGGATATTTGCCAAGGGGGCGCTTTCTCTCGGCTCTTATTGTATAATTAAGGGCAACAGGGTTTTTTTGCCAGAGCGTGGGCAGGTCGACGACCTCTTCAAGATTAAGGTTGTCACATATATAGCCCCGTTTTTCCATCTCTTCCTGGATTAAAGAGGCGAAATAACGGGTAACACCGGTACCTGAAAAATAGACCATAAGAACCTTGAGCATATTTACCTCCCTGTATATTATATAGCAATCCGACCAGTTTAACAAAACTGCAAAATTAAAGGTGGTGCTTTGAATTTGGCTAATGACTGGAGCATTAAAAATCTTTATTTTTTCCTGGTTTGCCTGGTAACCCTTTTTCTTTTCGTCGGTGGCGCCATATCAGCAATCAACAGCGCTATGCAACTTGCAATACCGGACCAACCAAATGTACCACTGACCCAGGTCTATTTTCGCGAATACCGGGAGACCGGCGAACAACCTGTTTTTGACCCTCCTGCCCTGGAGGAGTTGGAAAAAAGAAGGGCCGAACAGGAGAGGGAATACCGATCCTACCAGGGTTGGAGGAAACGCAGCCTGCTAAACTCCATAGCTTTAATGATTATCGCTGCACCATTTTATCTATACCACTGGAAGCAAGTTAAACCTAAACCGGGGAAGAGAGGCTTTGAAAATGAAAATTAAATGGAACCTGGGGCATGTCTACTTTTACCTGGTCAGCTTTGTTGCTTTAATATTAATTATCATCGGAGCTGTTAATCTGACTCAAACGGCTATCGCATATATAACACCGATCTACGATGATTACAACCCGTTTGAGCGCTCAGGACCTTACCAGGATTTGTCTGAATGGGAAGAA
>SKZS01000115.1 GCA_007127255.1 Syntrophomonadaceae bacterium
CCAAGGGGACGGTTCCATCGTCTGCCCTTCGGACCTCCGCTTCGCTTCGGTGACGCTCGAACCGTCCCCATAGGCACGGCTTATCATTAACCAAGGTGTTATCGGGCTGAGCAGTTACCTTTATTTTAATAACCCCGGGACGGGAATTAAATATATCGCACTAAGATTTCTAAGGATTTAGCTCAACCAGTCCTTCCAGGCCGCTTGAAACCAGTATTTCGATTTCAGGAGTGATTAAAATCCCCTCTGCTGTCGGCAATTTTTCTATCAAATCCAGGCCTTTATCCGGACCGAGAACAAATACAGCCGTAGAGAGGGCATCTGCTTCGGTCGCTGTTTCAGCAATAATTGTTACACTGGCCAGTTTGCGGGCCGGCAGGCCTGTATCCGGATCAAGGATATGATGGTATTTGATACCGTCTTCTTCAAAGGAACGCTGGTAATCTCCCGAAGTTACAACTGAACCACCTGAAGCCGAAATTACAGCAATAATTTCACCATGTTCCCTGGGATGAGTCACCCCGATCCGCCAGGGATCACCGTCAGGATTGCTGCCAATTAACCCAATATCTCCTCCGGCATTAATGAAAGCATGCTCAACCCCTGACGCATTAAGTATTTCCAGGGCCCGATCAACAATATACCCCTTGGCTACTCCGCCAAGTTCCAGGACCATGTTTTCCTGTGTAAGGTAAACAGCTGATTGTTCCGGAGCAATTTCAACCAGGTTATAATCGACCAGCGGCAGAACATTTTCCACCTCAGCAGCAGAGGGGACACGATATTCCTGGCCAAGGAATCCCCATAAATCAACCAGGGGCCCTACAGTCGGATCGAATTTGCCATCGCTTACCTCGGCATATTTAGCCGCCCTGCCGGTAACATAGAGTACTTCATCGCTAACCTGTACGGGCGTTTTGCCCGCCGCAGCGTTGATCCTGCTGACATCACTCGTATCAATGCTGCGGCTGAAAAGCATTTCAAGGCGTTCAATCTCGTTTAAAACTTCTTCTTCAATCTGACTGCCGGGTTTAGCACTGCTTTCGCTAAAGCGCAATTCTACCATAGTGTCCATCGTCATTTTATAGGACAGGTACAAATCATCAGTTTGTAATTGCTGGAAGAAAATATAGCCAATCAAAAACAGAATTAATAATACTGGAATAACATAACCGGCCGGGGAAATATTCCGGGAAGCCGGGGTTTTGCCGCCTTCATTATCAGCGCATTTTTTCTTAAGCAACTTATCCTCCTCTTAGAGAGAGCGCCCAAAATAAAAAATTACCAGGAGAACTACACCGAGGACCAACACCAGAAGCAGGTTGTCAAAACTTAAATTTTTTGTTGTCCACCTGGAAGGATCGAAGCGTTCTGATTTCTTTCTTTTTTCGGTAAGCCTTCTTTTCATCTCTTCCCTGGTTTTTGTTCCAACCTTATCATAAACACCGTCAAGTTTGCTTTCTGCATCCGAGGCCTGTTCGACCATCTTTTTGGCAGTTTCTCCTGTTTTGCGATAAGCTTCGTTTAATGCCGAATCCATATCAGTGGAACGATCAGCCAGGCCCCTGGCAACTCTGCCCGATTTTTCATAGAATTCGTCGATCTTGGAATCCATCTCGGTGGACCGATCAGCCAGTTTTCGGGCCGTTTCGCCGGACCTTTCATAAAAGCGATCCAGGCCCTTGTCAAAGGTCCCGATATAATTACACCATTTTTTTGCTGCACTGCCGGATCGATTGTAAGCATTATCGACGGAAGAGTCAACTATGATCCCCGCACGGCAGGTAAGATCGATTACACGATTAGTTATCGGTTGGTAAACTAGAGCATAAATACTTAACCACCAGGGCGGTTTCCAATCAAACCAACCCCTGTAGGCACCGGGGATATAAATTAGCAGGGCCAGGATGACGACAACAAGCATTGCTTCAAGCGGATGCCACTCAAAAAAATTGAAATGATACAGGTGGTCCATGCCATAACCTTCATAATTAAGCCTTTCCGCCGCCGGAACGAGAACCCGCTCCAGGATCAGGTTGGGGAAAATACCGATCCCAAAAATTATCAGGGCAAAGCTGCTTAATACAACATTTGTTGAAAAAGGCAGCTTGTATTCCCGATCAAGCTTTTCCGGCACCGGCCCCAGAAAAACTCCCCTGAACAGCTTAATAAAATAGCAAATTGTCAGGGCGCTGGTTAAAACAAATATTTTCTCCGCCACATCAATGCTAATCATTCCATAGTCTTTTATGGCGATCAACATGGCATCGTGAACCAGGGTTTTACTGGGATAACCGTTAAAACCGGGAATTCCGGCAATGCCAAAAGCGGCAGCAATAAAGGTAATCGCAACCAGGGGCATTTTCTTCAGCATGCCGCCGAGGCGGGGCAGTTCTAGCTCATGGGTATAGATATAGATAGTTCCAACCATCATAAAGAGGCCGGCTTTGAAAAAAGCATGATTTATCACATGGTAAACAGCTCCGGCAAAGCCCATTCCCCCCTCGATACCCATAAAAGCAGCTACACCGAGCCCTGTGGCGATATAACCGATCTGGCTTACGCTGCTGTAGGCCAGGATTCTTTTCATATTTGTCTGCAGCAGGGCCATTGTAGCGCCGGCAAGCATCGTAACAATACCGATCCACATCAAACCATTGCCAACTATAAACAGGTACGAAGCATCTGGGACAGACAGTTCCCCCGGTGAAGAAAATAGTATCAACGAAACCCTTAATATACCATAAGCCCCGCTTTTGATCATAATACCCGACAAAAGAGCGCTGGCCGGGGAAGGCGCCACCGGGTGCGCCTGCGGCAGCCAGATATGCATGGGCACTAAACCGGCCTTTATCCCAAATCCGATCAAAAAACATATAAATATCGCCGTTCGCTGGCTACCCAATAGCTCGAGGGAAGGAACAATATCAACAGAACCCGTTGCCCCGTAAAGCATCATAATCCCAAACAACAAAGCAAGGCCGCCAAAAATACCCAAATACAGATAAAGCATACCTGCCTTCATAGACTCTAAATCCTGCTCGTGAATAACCAGGACAAAAGAGCTGAGCGTCATTAGCTCAAAAAACAGAAACAGGGTAAAAAAATCACCGGCCATGACAACACCCAGGGTTGCCCCCAGGGTAAAGATCAGAAAACTATAATACCGGCGCCTGTTATGCTCAAAATCCATGTAGGCAAAGGAAAATAGTGTAGCCAGGAGCCAGACCAGGGTGATTATAAATGCGAAGATCCAGCCAATCAAATCTACCTCAAAAAAAAGCTCCATTTCCATGAAATCCATCAAGTTATAATTAACGGTGCCAACCAGGCTTAAGGGAAAAAGCAGGAGTACGCCAATGAAAGCCAGGAAAGAAATAATAAGGGCAAACCCCTTGCGCGCCACCTCCCAGTGATCTTTAAG
>SKZS01000129.1 GCA_007127255.1 Syntrophomonadaceae bacterium
CAGCGCGGGCAGCGCTGTAGTATGCTCTGCTCTTAAAGGGATTCTCTCCTTTAAGCTCGAGCATAATCCCGATCTCTTCAAGAATCTTTGCCGCTCCTTCTTTCTCCAAGACGCTTCCTCCTAAAGAAGGTATCTCAGCCACAAGCAGCATCGGTAACCAGGCACTCTAATTAGAGAGCGATTATGCCTGCAGCTATAAACTTAAATAACTGCTGTAATCATCCCTGCTATCAATCAATTAATTAATAGGCGCCCCTGGTCTGTGCTGCCGAAGCTACTTTTTCAATAGCCAGCATGTAGGCGGCTATGCGCAGAGATACGTTCTCCGTTTTTGATTTCTCAACAACACTTCGGTAAGCACGCTGCATTTTTTTCTTCAGCTCTGAATCGACCTGCTCTTCACTCCAGCTGAACTGCTGCAGGTTCTGAACCCATTCGAAGTAGGAAACAACTACTCCGCCGCTGTTAACCAGGATATCCGGGATTATGGTCACACCTTTCTTCGCTAACTCCGGCTCGATGAGCGGACAGGTCGGGCCGTTGGCCGCTTCAAATATAGCCCTGGCTTTAATATTTACGATGCTGTCTTTTCTGATCGCATTTTCTAAAGCAGCCGGAATTAGAAAGTCACATTGTTGGCCAAAGATATCGCCGCTGTCAATGGTTTTAGCATCGTGAAAACCGGAAACCGATCCTGTATCCTGCTTGTATTTAAATAACTTCTCAATATCAAGTCCTTTTTCATTTACGACACCGGCCCGTGTATCGGAAACAGCCACAACGCGACAGCCCATTTGACTTAAGTGGTAGGCTGTATTATAGCCGACATTGCCAAAACCCTGGATAACAGCTGTGGTCTCAGGCATTTTAAGGCCATTTTCCATCGCCCATTGTTCAACTATAAAAGCTGTTCCACGTCCGGTGGCATCCTCGCGTCCCGGGGAACCACCCAAATCGACAGGCTTACCGGTAACTACCGCAGGTTCATAACCGCGCAGTTTGCTGTATTCATCCATCATCCAGGCCATAACATTCGCGTCGGTATTAACATCAGGTGCGGGAATATCCTGGTTTGGTCCGATATCAACGCTTATGGCCTGAGTATACTTGCGGGTTAATCTTTCCAGTTCTCCGCTGGACATCTTTTTTGCATCGCACACAACACCACCCTTGGCCCCACCAAGGGGTAAGCCCAGCAGCGCTGTCTTCCAGGTCATCCAGGAAGCCAGCCCCCGCACATCATCCATGGTAACTTCCGGGTGGTAGCGAAGGCCTCCTTTATGCGGCCCCCTGGCATTGTTATGCTGTATACGGAAACCTTGAAATATTTGCAGGCTACCATCATCCATCACTACGGTCAGGTGGACGGATATTTCCCGAAAAGGAGTCCTTAGCCAATCGCGAATTTCCCGTTTTAACTTTAATTTATTAGCTGCCCGTTCAAAATGATGCTTTGAAGCTTCATAACAGTCCAGGAGACGGTAACCCTTATCATTTCGTTCATCTTTATCCATCTTGATTCTCCTTATCTATCCTGTTCTTACTGCAGTTCCAGCTGCAGTGTGCCCGTCTTCAAAGAAGCAACAAATTCGGAAACTGCCTCTGCACCAGAAACCATCATCGGAGCATGCTTTTTAACGAATGCAGTTTCTTCTTCTTTATTTACCGGCATATTGGCAAGGTAGGCTTCATAAACCTGTCTGCCACTGTAATCAACATAAGCAATCCTCGCTCCGAAATTGTCATCAGGTAGAAGCAGGGCATCTCCGGTTACCGTGGCAATATGGTGAGGATGAGATAGCAAGGCTTTACTCAGTCCGTTCGAATCCTTTACACCGGCCCTGAGCAGCTCATCTTTTAATTCATTAAAGTCCGCATAAAAGTAAAAACCGCCATCGGGCCTGGTAACCCGCAGCCCTTCTATGGAAGTAAAAAGATCATGTGTCGTGCGGCCCATTATACGATGTATCTGCCTTGTCACATTAAGATAATCTTCGATTTCTTCATTTTCGCGGTATGCTGTCACAGCAGCGTGTTGAACCGGAGTGGTGATATTAGTATACATAGTAGCAGCAAGCTTCTTCAAGCCTTCCTTAATCTTACGGCAATCGCTATCTGGCAAATGACAGGTGCCTAACCTGTACCCGCCTGCGGAGCGATCTTTAGAGAGACCGTTAAACACGAAAGTTCCTTCGGGATATATTGTTCCTATGCTGACATAGTCGGAGAAATCAAAAGTTGTGAGCGCATATATTTCATCGGAGAAAACTATAACTCCGTGTTTCCTGCACACCGAAGCAATCTCCGTCAACTCACTTTTGCTGTAAACCTGACCGGTGGGGTTATTCGGACTGTTTAACACCAGCAAATGCTGTCCCCCGTCCAGCGTGCCAAGAAACTTTTCCAGTTCTTCTGCCGTTAACTTGTAGTTATTTTCGGGATAAGTTGAGAGGGGATAATACTTTTTGCCGAGAAAACGAGCCTGCGGAGCGTAACCGATCCAGGAGGGCACAGGGATTATAACATCCCCGCTAATAATACTAAACAGCAGAAAGAAAATTCCTTTTGTCCCGGGCCCAATAATAATCCGTTCGGGATCTGCTTCCAGTTTAAAATGCCGGGCATTAAAACCGGCTACCGCCTCACGCAGCTCAAATATCCCTTCTGCATCGGCATAACCGCTTTTACCTGCATTTTCTTCAAGGGCCTTGACCAGGGGCCGGGGAGGAGGAAAAGGGGATTGACCGAAAGCAAAACCGAAGTAATCGAAATCACAACCTACAGTGCCGCATTTTTCGTGCTGTTTAGCGACCATTAGTCCGATAGCCAGATTTTCAGGCATTTCAATTTGCTCAATGTTTTCTTCAAATCTTATCACTTTTATTAAATCATCCTCCTGTTCATATTATAATTTCAATTTTAAACTTACACCGTGACCTTATAGATTAATCTCAGTCTAACATACTTGCCCCATTATTCCAAAAACACCGGTTAGTAATACTAATGATATACCCTTAATAATGACTGCTGCTATCTATATTTTCCATAGCCGCTGTTCCTGGTGATTATCAGTACGCTATTTTTATTAAAGAATGTAACAGGAAATAGCCCTGATCAGTCGTATATATTACATAGACAGGCTGTTTTTAAATGGGAGGGACCTTAATTGAACACCGTAGAGAAGGCATTGATGCACGGCCTTTTTGTTCACCTGCACCACAATATTGACAGAGCAATCGATTTCGGGGTTTTTAAAAAGCTAAATGATGCCGTGGAAGAAATCTCCCCGGGGAGTCTCTTGATCGGACCCGAAGCAAACGATGATGCTGCAGTTTTTAAGATGCCCGGCGACAAAGGGTTGATGGTAGCCAAGATGGAGAGCCACTGCTC
>SKZS01000051.1 GCA_007127255.1 Syntrophomonadaceae bacterium
ATAATTATCTGCACAAGTTAAAAAGGGAAGGTATTTCAGTAAGACAACTTGAACGGTTAACAGGCATAACCAGGGGGAGTATACAGAAAACATCAAAGGTTGTTGTCAATAACTCCGTCTCCTGGCATCGAAGGTTTCGAGTTGAGCTCTCTTGCTGGCAGGACTTTCATAGGCCGGTCGAGAATTATAAAACCCGGCTTTTAGCTGATAAATACAGGAAAGTAAAAGGTTAACTAACCATGGATAATAACAACGGCATCCGAAAAGCTACTGCAGATGATTACCACTTTTTAAAAGAGATGCTATTTGCATCGATTCATGTTCCCCCGGGAGCCGAAGTGCCGCCTCCGTCAATTATTGATCTACCTGAACTGCAATATTATATCAGAGGTTGGATGAAAGAATCTGATGCCGGCTTTATAGCAGAATTAAGGGGCAGAAAAGTTGGCGCCACCTGGACCAGGGTTGCAGGTGTCACTAATCAAGGTGGATACGGTTTTATTGATCCTGCTATACCGGAGCTTTGCTTTGCCGTTAAAGAAGGTTACAGGAATCGCGGTTTGGGTACAGCTTTAATGCAGGCATTATTTAATGAACTGCGAGTTAAAAGCTATCAGAAATTATCACTAAGCGTCAGTAAATCAAACCAGGCTGTTAGATTATACAAAAGGCTGGGATTTGAGCTATATAAGGAACAGGAAAATGATTATTTAATGCTGAAGAAACTATAATTGCTGAATTGCTATGCGAGATCATTTAGAAGTCTTGAGTTCAGGACTTGAAATATGCAGCATCGATGGGCATGCCCAGGTATTTCCTGGAGTTTACTTGGTTGCAAATATCAACCCTTCCATCCCACTGTTTTTCTTATAATTTAGCCACATACTCTTCCAGTTCATTGAGGATGTCCTTAAAGTTATCGCGTCCCAACCCTACCCTAAAATAGTTGCCTTCATAATCAAATATCTCGCCAGGCACAATCATGATGCTCTTTTCCTCTACAATTCTTTTACACAATTCGACCACGCTAATGCCAGGTTTAAGCTTAATAAAAGCTGTTGACCCTCCCCTGGGCTCAAGCCAGGTAAACAGCCGATCATGCCTGGCAAAAAAAGCTCTTGCCGCTTCCAGGTTGCCGCGGATCCTTTCTTTGTTGGCTTCGAGGATAGCTTCCTTCTGCCGCAAAGCCATGATGGCAAGAATTTCACTTGGTGCGCTTCCACATATGGTTGTATAATCCTTTAAAGTTGATAAATTACACAGCAGTTCTTCTACCCGCGTGACAATCCACCCCACTCTTAAGCCAGGAAGGCTAAAGGTTTTGGACAGACCAAAAAGTGATATTGCTTTTTCGTAACAATCGACCGCGGAAGGCAATCTCATATCTTCTCCATGTTCCAGCAGCCAGTACATTTCATCTGAAAAGATGTAGATGTCATGGCGGCGAGCTATTTCGATGATCCGGTTAAACTGTTCCAGGGTCGGCAAGTATCCGGTCGGGTTGTGGGGAAAGTTAATAATGAGCATTTTTGTCCCGGCGTTAATGCTATTTTCCAGCAAGTCCAGGTCCAGATGCCATTGGTTATCTTTTTCTTCCATACGCCAATGAGTTATAGAACAGCCTATTGAGGCAGGAATTTCTTTGAGCGACTGATAAACCGGGTCTATGATGATAACATGATCATCTTTTTCCAAAAGAGCATGCATGGTAATGAATATTGCTTCCTCAGGAACAGCGGTAATGACATTGCTCTCTTCTATGCTATGATAAAGTCTGGCAATTTCCTCCCGCAAAACAGGGTGACCCATCGACTCCGTGTAGCCGAGCTTCAGGTTTTGCCACATCCTCAGGCTGTCTGCGTCAGCATTATCTATAAGCTCTTTCATGGTTAGACTCTCACAGTCGGATGGGCTTAAGAGGTACTTTGCAGAAAACTCGTAGATGGCAAAATATCTTTCCAGCTTAAACTTATTAATTTTCATTTGTTTTTCAATTCTCCCCTATCGATCTCCATGATAAATACCACCTTTAAATCAAGATTATACATTATTTATACTGCTAAAAGTAAGCAACCTGCAGGAAACAACAAGCGAGCCCCCCGTTCCTCTGTATCGGTCAGGTCTTATTCAATGTCGGGAGGACGGGGTTATTGACAACATTTCCAGTGTAGAATATATTTTCTGCTAAAGGTATCGTTTTAATTTGAATAAAGAGCAGCGATAATTATCTGCGCTAGCTAAAAAGGGAAGGTTTTTCAGTAAGACAAATTGAAGGATTAAAAGGGATGAACAGGGTGGAATATACAGAAAGCATAAAAGGTTGTTGCCAATAACTCCGTCCCCTGACATGTAGGCTAATAACCCTCTCATGAATTTAGTTTCTCAGGTGAAAGGCGGGATCAAAGCAAATTGAACCGCGTAAAACCCCTCATACTCGTGACCTGCGCCCTGCCCGGCGAACTAAACCTATTTACCCGCCGTCTCCGGTTACGGAGATATGTTGTTCCAGGTCGGAAATTTCTTTTGGAAGGTGTACTGGGTGAGGGTGAAGCCGCGCGGGATGTGATGGTTCTTTACACCGGTGTGGGCGCGGGTGTAGCTGCAAACGCCCTATCAAAGGTTTTGCTCCAAGCAGCACCCCATTTGGTCTTGATCAGCGGTACCGCCGGCGCTTTGACCGAACGTGCTAATGTGGGCGACATCATCATCGCTTGCAACCATGGGGAAGAATCTCTGCAGGGGCATCTCATGGGAATTGCACTTAACGGGGCAGACTCGGGAATCAGTGTGTGGCAAAAACCCTTGCATACGGCAGATCAAGTGGTCTCCGGAGTAGAACTTAAAAAAAGTGTGGCGCGGGAAACAGGTGCTTTTGCCGTTGACATGGAGAGCGCAGCGCTGGCGCGGATCGTAAAGGAAAGGGGATTAGCTCATGCTGTTGTGCGGGTTATCAGCGACGGTCTGAGTGACAATATACCCCTTCAGTACGAAATATTTATTAACGAGGATGGTTTTCTCTCGAGGCCCCGATTGGCCGGATATCTTTTGTCTCATCCGTGGAAAATTCCGGGATTGATTGCGTTTACTCGGCAGACCCACGGTGCTTGTTTGGGATTGGCGGAGGTGCTGGAAAAAATGATATTGGCAAAAGCTTGAGTTGGCAACACTGCTCAAGCGGTCGGCGTATCAGCAAGCCTAATTATTTTACTTTTGCTCGATGTCAGCTGGAATTTTGTAAATAAGCATATTTAGTGTCAGGGGGACGCAGTTCCAGGGGAAGTATACAGGAAGCATAAAAGATTGTTGTCAGTAATCCCGCTCCCCTAACATCATAGAAAAAC
>SKZS01000147.1 GCA_007127255.1 Syntrophomonadaceae bacterium
AGAACAGCGATAAAAAAGCCTATCGGAGCTGCTACTATTGCAAATACCACTGCTAAGATATCACCGGTTATAAGCATTGAAATGATATAAACCAAGGCAGCAAAGGCATAACCGATCAAACCAATAATAAAAACAAAGCGAATTATTTTTGGCGTAATCATTTCTCTCATGCTTGTATCAAACAATGACCCAAGAAAACCTTTCCCGGATTGCACTTCCGTATTCTCATCGCTGTTTGATGCTGCAGAATCTTCTTCGATAGATGACTTGCAATGTTTGCACTTGATTGCCCTGGCCAATACTTCCTGACCACAATGCGGGCAATCCTTGTAAGTTTTTTCATCTGCCATAATTAATTTCACTCTCCTATTTAGACTTTTTTACATTAGAATTTTATCAGATTCAGGCTAAATAACCAAATGATTTATATAATTTAAGAAAGTTTTAAACAAAAAGCTAGAAGTCAAGCGAATAAAGGGTGTCGAAAAGCAAAGCGCCCCACTGATCTCCCAACCAGAAAACCTCGGAAAAATTACCGGGCACATTTACGCTTTTAACCAGGGATAAATCTTCATCATATAGTTTCAGCATCCTGCCGCTGTCATATGAGCGATCGGTCAGGACAAGAAGTTGATGCTCCTCATTGTATGCATATGAATAAAGCATGTCTTCCAGTCTGACCAGTTCGGAGGTTTCCGGGTTATATAGCAATAAATTTCCGCCCCCATAAACAAGCGCCAGTCTTTCGCTGTGCATAGCCAGGTATTTCCCGTCAAAAATATATTCCAGAACTTCTGTGTCTTCTGCTTGTATAACAACCGCAGTTTCCGGCTGCTCGATATCTCCTTCCAGGTCGACAATTATCAATTCTTCCTCCTGATCCAGGTAGGCCAGTAAATCATTCTGATCGCTGATCTGAAAAGCATGTGGAGAAAGACGGTCGCCCTGGAAGAGACCCTGTAGATCAGAACGACTTAAGAGCTGTCTTGACACCCTATCTTCAAGTGAATAAGCTTGCAATCCCCCGGTTGTAAAGTAATAAATGCCCTCCCGGTTTGACTTCCAAACCGGGTTGCTGCTGTAATTCTTGCGATGGTGATTTGAATCGTTATCGCTAATAACTTCTGCAGAGCCTAAGGCAAAACTGTGCTCAACTTCCAGGGGTGGGGCAGGGCTGCCAAAATAGATACGAGCTTTTTTTTCTTCTTCCACGACTCCGGGACTTAAGGCATAATAAACGATTTTCTCGCCATTGAGGCTATAGTTAATTGAAGCTATCTGCCCATCTTCAATACCCGGTGTGGGCAAAGGCTGATGTTCGAGTCTGTCCATGCAGAGAATATGGTATAAATCTGCAGGATCGGAAGGAAGGTAATAATATAAATACATACCACCAGGAGCGGGAGTAAGCAAAACAGGTGACATGGGGAATTTAAATATTACTTCACCGAAAATATTATCGCTGCATTGCTCTTCTTCATCATTATCCGGGGCTTCTTCAGAATCCGCTATTTTTTCAAAAACTGCAACCAGATGAGCTTCTTGTTCTACTGTAAATTCATTTTCGGAAGAGGTACTGACCGTTTCGCCTTCGCTTTTCCACTTAACAAATCTATATCCTGCAGCTGCTTCCGCGGTTAGGAAAGCTGTTTCACCTGTCCGGTAAGTCCCCTCTCCTGTTGTCTTTCCTCCTTCTGCAGGTTCTGCAGCCGTACTGATTTCATATACAGGCGAACATCCTGTCAATAAAAATAATAAAGCAACAATGACCATGACAACGATTAAACCGGTTATTTTTTTGCTTTTACTGTACAAGTATAACCCACTTTCTATTTCAGAAATTATCCAAACCGACAGACCAATGATTTACTATGCTTTTCGCTTAACTTCCAGGTTGATTTCAGCCAGGTACTCGGGTATTTTACGAACTGTTACACGATCCCATTCCCTTATCTCTTCGGGCAATTCGGACCAACTAACCAGGTGAGGGCTGGTTTTCTTTTTAACATCCTTCTTTTCACCCCATTTCCAACCCTCAAGCAGCCTTTCGGCATTCCAGCGTCCGTGTTCAATTTCCGCCAGCATTTCAACCTCTTGTTCAGTGAACTTTATTAACTTAATTTCTCGATCGGTAACTCTTTGCACTGTGCAATTGATCTCCTGCAGTTTTCCGTAGATGTCATCAGCCTGCCGGGCGCTTGATTCCCTGAATGCTTCAGGCAGTTTTTCCCATTTATTCATTGATGGGTCATCCGATACCATAATATCCTGTTTGTTCTGTCTGTAAATCTCATGAATTTTTTTAGCAACTTTTTCCCGAACATCTTTTTCTATTATTTTATCTGTCGAACCAACGAACGCTTTTACTGTCATCACATCCGACGGAAGGTTGATCAACCTCTCCGAACCAAGCCACTTTTCATCTTTCATGATTCTGGAAACTTCTCGCCCGCTGTCATCAACAAGGCCGACTATGGCTCCCAGGGCCAGGGCTATTCTGTATTCAATTGCAGCGATATTCCCGCCATTAATACCCAGCAGCTTCACTTCGGCAGGATCAATCCCGGAAGCAAAAATATCAATCCAGTTCTGCAGCGGCTCAATAGGACTAAAATCATTACCTTCCGTTTCATATGTTATTATATATCGTTCATCTTTCCTGGCTGTGGTAGGAACAAGCCTGGGTAAATAACCAATAGTGTTAATATTTTTCGCATATTTTTCTCCCAGCTCACCCACCAGGCCGCTGATACCTTCCCTGGTACCACCGCTAATAACCGTCCCATGATAATTCTGGAAAGCTGTTACCAGCATGTGCCGGTATTTTCTCATCGCCTCTTCTACAGATCGATCGCATCCACCGGCTACAATAACGACCGGAGGCTGAATCGATTTATCTTTACATAGAGACAGCTGCTTTACCCTTCTTGCTGCTGCCCTGGCTTTTTTTGCTTTTTTGTTAAGGTCGCTCTTGCTAACAGCTTTATCTTCAGTTCCTTCATTCTCTTCAATATCTTTTAGCTTCTTCTCCATTTGAACAGCCTGGGCAACCAGCAGCAAACGGTGCATCCACTCATATCCTTCAAGATCGCCGGCAATGTCAATTAAATGTTCCAGGGATTCCAGTGCTGTTTCGATCATGTATGGCGCCGGGCTGAGCTGCACAGCCTTGGCATAAGATTCGAGGCCGTAATAGGGTTGACCTAATAATAGATATAGCTTGCCCATAGTATAAAATGCCCAGGGCAAGTTAACACCAACATCAGCATTATCTCTACACCTGTTAATAGCTTTAGAAATAAGCGGTTTCAAGGAAGAGATAACAGAAGCATCCTTTGACAGGGCTATTTCTAAATCCAGGAAGCTTTCCAGGGGAAAGGGGTTAGTTGTATCCAATTGAAATGCCCGGTGGTATAGATCCCTGGCTTTTTGATCATCAATTCCTTTATACGTATCGGCCAAGCAGGCCAGGGCTTCAATATCATCACTGGAAGGCGTGCATATACTTTCCAGATAGCGCTGACCCTGTTTATATTTCCGACTCGTGGGTCTGTCTTTAAACTTTTTGCATTGAGCAACACCCAAATCTTTTAAGACCTCAGGATCCCCTTTATCGACATGCCTGGATAATATGTCAATAGCTTTTTGCCAGTTGCCGAGAGTCATGGCCAGCCTGGCAATTTGATCGGCCAGCTTAGGGTTATCCTGATCATGTTCCATGACAATTTCCAGTGATTTAATTTTATCTTTCATCTGTTCCTCGGTCATATAGGAACCATAGCTCGAGGCATAAGCGCCCAGACCATCCTTAACTCGGGAGAAGGTTTTATCCACTCCTTCAAGCATTGCTGCCACACCTGCAAACTCTCTTTCCCACTTCTCCGGCACCTTGAACGGGCTTTTATAAACTAAAGAATGTGCAACATCAGCCCAGGCATGTTCAAGAATAGTTCTAACCTGGATTTCAGCCCGCCTGTTAATAAATTCTTCATCGTTGTAAAGTATTGGCGGCACTTGCACATCTACATCTTCAGTCGGGAAAACCCCTTTTTTGAATCTAATAATATAATGTATTGAGCGATAGCCAAATTCAGTTGGTTTAAGCCTCTCGCGTACATCTACGGTATTTTCCCGATCGATCTCAAAATGTTTTTCAATATATTCAGAGATCAGTTCTACCTGTTCGGCAGTATGAACAATGATCCTACCTCCACACAAATCAGCAAACTGGTTAACCGGATCTTGATACTGATCTTTTTTACGCTGACATTTTTCAGCAAAATTGCTGATGCCCTTTGGTCTTGTTTGCACTATTGCCAGCGGGGCGAGTTTCTTCGCTGTTTTATTTAGAATTTTTTCGAGAACTTTAGCAAATTCGGCATAGTTCGGATAGCGCTCCGTATATTCCTCAACCTGCATACGGGTCCATTCCTTGCTGCCTACTTCAGGCTTCCCGGGCATACAAACACCTCCATTTTTAAGCGGGTTTATTTACACTTCCGAATATAAGAAATTGTTTTCTTTAATTAATAAGGCTTTATATAAAAGATCCAGGTAATGATTATAGCTTATCATTTTGTTTTCTCCTGTATATTTGATAGCCTGCTCTGGCCATGTAAAAAGGCAGCTTGCGAACGGTATTCCGATTGTACTCCTTAACTTCTTCCGGCAGATCTTCCCATGGCAACATGTACGGACTGGTTTTCTTGTTCACATTTTTCGGACCAGGTTTGTACTTCCAACCCTGGCGCTTTCTTTCATTGTACCAGCGCATATGCTCCATCTTTGCCAACAAGTCAACCTCCTCAACTGAAAACTCAAAGGTTGCCTGATCCCAGTCAGTTAAAGGTTGAATACCGCAGCTTATTTTTTTAAGCTTATCTTCAATATGAGCAGCCTGACTGCGGTTTGATTCCTTCAGTTCTTCGGGCAAATCATCCCAATTTGCCATGGAAGGATTCGTTTTTACAGTTGCACCTTCCCTTTGCTGCTGTTCTATATAATCTTCATGAATTGAACGGGCTAAACTTTCCTGACTTCCACCCAGCAAAGATTCCAGGGTGCAGGTTTTATTTAGCAGGCTAAACGGGTGGATTTGATCAAAGTCAAGAGTTTCATGGTTGTCTTTGATCAGGTTGGCCAGACCTTCTGCCCGTCTCATTCGAACTACTATCGGTACTTTATCCTTTTTAGTTTTCCGGTGGAGTATAAGCGCTTTGACCAGAACATGGACATCATCGTCAAAACATAAATATATATAATCAAGATCACAGCTGCCTTTTTCATCAAAAAGAAAATTCCCTTTTTCAAACTCAGGTTCATTATCATTCATCTGCCATACTTCAAAACAGCATGCCTCTTCCAACTTGGGATAACGCAGCTGTAATAGCTCAAGTTTTCTCTCTGCGGCTTTGTCAATAACAGCAACCCTGAGCTGTTTGCCCTTATCAGCATAACCGGCCCACCAGGTTCTGGCTGCCTGAACCACAAGGCTTCTCCCCATCATGCCCAGTCCGACAATCAGGATGCGAGGTGCTTTTTTCTTTAATCTATTTTGCTCTTCAAAAGGAGAGTATTCCTTTAATAGTATCTGGGCCCCCCTTGCCAACACATTAAAAAATTCAAGCCTGAACAGGTCAGTTTCAGTGGCTGCAAAACACCAGCCGCTTAACAGGTGACACAGTTCCAGGTCAACAATATGAATATAAACAGTAAGGGGACATCTCCTGCTCAATAAAGATAAGTTACGGGCACAAAGAGCAATCTCGGCATTTGTACCGTCATCGGAAGTAACTGCTACCAGGTACCTGGCTTTATGCACTCCCGCCCGCCGTAAAGTATATTCATCGCTGGCATCGCCAATATTTACAGAGGCACCCTGTTCCCGAATCAGATTTATATAAGCATTGCTCTCATCTTCCTCTACTACAACTACCTGGTAGCCATCTTCCAGAAACTCTTCTGCAAACTTTAGACCTCTCTCGCCTAACCCGCAGATTACAACATGATTTCTTAAAAACCGCACTTTTAGTTGCTGCCACTGGTCCTGAAAAATAGCAATCAAAGCTTGAAAGAGCATATAACCGGCCACAAGCGGAACCAGGAACCTCGCCACCTCAAGCTGCCAGGGCAACTTTCCCTCAACGTCTCCAGAATGAATACCGATCAATTGAATGGAACGGTAGATCAAGTCCAACACTGTAACTTCTTCCCCGATGTTCCGGGAATAAATATAAAACCCGATATAGCCCAGGCTAAGACCAAAAAGCAAAATTACACCTATAAACGGCCAGCGTATGTACTGCCAAAGTGGATAGAGGCGATTTCTTTTAAAGGTGCGATATCTATAGCGCCAGCTTTTTCTTTTACCGGTCTTCCTTGAATTCATTATGCACCTCGGTTTTAAATCTATTCTTTAAAGCAACTCTCTAACTGTTTGACTCGAGTTTAAGTAAACACGATCTTTATTCTTAAAAAGCTTCAAGCTAATTCCAGATAGGCTTCTATCTGCTCCTTTACGGTTGTGCTCAATTGATACCCCAGGCAATCCCTGGGGTCAATCCACTCATAGTCCTGATGTTCAGGGCTTAGTTTAACGCTGCCGCTCATGTAATCGCAGATAAACGTAACCCCCGTCACCCAGTAAGGTTTTTTATAAAAATGCCAGGTCTTGACGGGATATCTTACCTTGACTTGCAGATCCACTTCTTCTTCGACTTCTCTCTTTAAGGACTCTATCAGGTCCTCACCATACTCCAATTTACCACCCGGCAGTTCCCAGAGGTTCGGGTCAAACGCATCATCCGGAGGCCGCTGCACAATAAGAATTTTACCTGCTTTTCTTATTATCGCTTTACCGGCTACCCCTAAAGGTTTGTTCATTGTAAAATCCTCCTGACCCTGCATGCTGCGTACATATCTTTTAAACATCCCGGAAACGCCTATAATATACCACCCCTGGTTTACTTGTTGAGAATGATCCACATTACTTCATTTGGACAATTTCATTATTATGCATCAATTTCGACATTTTACCAGTCATTCCTTCAAGAAAGTCGATCTTATCTATTGAGCTACCGGATGCAGGTAAGCTTAAAATCGTTAAGAAAACCAATTTCCTAATAGATTTTATTGTTAACTAATTAAAGGACTTGTGCTTAAAATACAGAATACTTAAAAATGGCTAAAAAGCAAAATTAGAAAATGTCATCCCTGGGAAAGCTGCGAAAAACAGCGGTAAAAGTCAAATCTTCTAAGTGACGAGGTGTTGGGGAGAAATGGTAAATAAAGAAGGCGGGGTTATTGAAAAAAAAGTTGTCGTAACTGGAGATGTAACAGTTGACTGCTTTGAGTTATTAACACCATCTGTCGAATCTCAAAACATTTCGGGAAAATACAAGTATAATTGGCAGTCATATTCGGGAGTTATTAATTTCGCCCACCCGGGAGGAGCATTGCTGTTGGCTGATTTTGTCAAACATGCCTCTGGCGCCAGGATAGTTTCCCCGGAAATCAGTAACCTTGAATCACATAGCCCTGATCGAGCAATCCAAGCTTATGCCACAATAGAAAGTTATCCTTACTCTGTTCAGAATCCGCATAAGGAAGTGTTTCGATTAAAAGACTGGAAGGGGTTTTCCGCTACAGAAAATATAAAACCGCTGACCATAGATGAAGATACCGCAAAAGCTGACATCGTTGTTCTTGATGATGGCGGCAACGGGTTTCGCGACTATCCGGCTGCCTGGGAAAGCTTATTAAGCGGTAACAAAAGCGCTTTTGTAGTATTGAAAATGAGCCGCCCGCTTGGTGAAGGAAAGCTATGGAACACCGTTGCTAAAAGCAAAAACCCCTTGATTTTAATTATTGAAGCGGATGACTTGAGGGCGATGGATGTTAAGATAAGCCGCTGCCTTTCATGGGAACGAACAGCGCAGGATTTAGCCTGGCAGATAGCCTACAATCGCTATATTGAATTCTTGCATGTTCCTGATTACCTGGTTGTAAGATTTGGCGCCGACGGCGCAGTTCTTTATAATAATAAAGATAAGGAGTTTGCCCCGAAGCTGTTTTTTGATCCCAAGGTGGAAGAGTTAGGTTTTGCCTCCCTCTATCCCGGGAAGATGGTTGGTATAGGTGATGCTTTTACCGCCGGTCTTGTTGCTGAACTGCTTCAAAACAGCGGTCAAAATGGCCTGGAAGGAGCAGTGCGCGAGGGCATTACCTGCATGAGAAAGTTATGGCAAAGTGGATTCGGAAGCAACATAGAAAGTCTAACCTACCAGTATAAAGATATCTTTAACCCCCAGCTCATTGAGGACCATTTGATTGCTGAAACCGTAATTCCTGAACCCACCCCTGAACCGGACCAGCATTACTGGTGTATACTGGAGGAACTTCCCACTTTTGTAGAGCAAATTGCCTTTAATTCAGTGGTAACCGGCAAAGATGAATCTTTGGAAAAGGTTCCTTTAGGCCAATTCGGCAATTTAATTACCCTCGACCGCAGCGAAATTGAAAGCTTCAGCAGTATAAAAAACCTGATCAACGAATACCTGAAATCTCCAACAGTCAAAAGACCCATAAGTATTGGTGTTTTCGGCCCCCCCGGATCAGGAAAATCTTTTGGCGTTACCGAAGTAGTCAAGAGCATCGACCCGGGAAAAGTTCCGGATAAACCACTGGAATTTAATCTTTCCCAGTTTAATTCACTCGATGATCTGATTACTGCTTTCCACAAAATTCGCGACGTATCTCTGCAGGGAGTAGTTCCCCTGGTGTTTTTTGACGAATTTGACTCGGAGTTTCAACGTGAAAAGCTGGGCTGGCTCAAATATTTCCTGGCCCCGATGCAAGACGGCTTGTTTCGTGACGGGGAAGCTGTACATCCCATAGGTAAAGGAATCTTTGTTTTCGCCGGTGGAACCAGGAGTACATTTGAAGAATTCAGTGAACAGCAGTCCAACCAGGTGTTCAGGGATGCAAAGGGCTCTGATTTCGTCAGTCGCCTGCGTGGTTATATCAATATTAAAGGCCCTAATCCCGTCAAGGGCAATATGCAAAATGACAGGCTTTCCATGATCAGAAGAGCAACGGTTTTGAGATTTCTATTGAAAAAAAATGCTCCCCAGATCTTTAAAGCAGGTAAATTATGCCAGATAGATCGAGATGTACTGCAGGCCTTTATTAAGGTTCCCTACTACAAGCACGGCATTCGTTCCATGGAATCTATAATTGAAATGAGCTCACTGGCCGGAAGGAAAAAATATGAACAGGCGGCCCTGCCTTCACCTGAACAACTTGAACTGCATGTCAATGCTGAAATATTTCAGAGGATTGTGGTCCGTGATGTTATTTTCCGCGCAGCCAGGAAAAGGATTGCTGAAGCCATCCATGAAAAATACCGTATCAATAACCAAAAGAAGAAACCGAAAGATGATCTTGCAATGCTTCCATGGAATAAATTGCCATCTGATTTAAAAGACTCCAACCTGGAACAGGCTGACCACATACCGCAAAAACTGCAGCTGATCAAATGTGATTTTATACCGGTAACGGGTCGGGAAATTGAGCTTTTCAAGTTCAAAGAAAGCGAGATTGAACTGTTAGCTGAGCTTGAGCACGAACGATTTATGGAAGAAAAAAAACGCCAGGGTTGGGTTCAGGGTGAAAAAAGGGATAATAATAAAAAAATCCGCACCGACCTGATCCCCTGGAACGAACTGGAGGAAGAGATTAAAGATCTAGACCGGGATGCTGTTAAAGCAATACCTGAGCTGCTGGCCCAGGCAGGTCTTGAAATTTACCGTATGGACTAAAGTAATAATAAAACCATCGGCTGTAAAGACAGGTGCTTTTAAGCTGCGACGCAGTTCAATCGTTAAGAAGTATTCTTGCTAATTCCAGGGGTTCCAGGCGCTGCTCCTCTCTGTAAGCCCTCATATTGCCGCCGGAGATTTCGTCAATTAAAACTATCTGCCCACTGTCATCCACCCGTCCGAATTCAAGTTTAATATCGTACAACTCGATGCCTTTATTGGCCAGTTCATTCCTGATTATTGCGCAAATTCTCCCGGTTAAATCTTTAATTGTTTTGCACTCTTCTTTAGAAAGTAAACCCAGCATCTCCAGTGCATCCTCACTAATGGGCGGATCTTCCCGTTCATCATCTTTGAGCGTAAACTCTACAAAAGCATTCAAAGGCTGGCCTTCCCTGGCGTACATACCGTAACGGCGCATAAAACTCCCGACAGCCCGGTAGCGGCAAATTACCTCAACTCCATTACCGAATGTTTTTGCCGGCTTTACTGTCATTGTCGCTTCTTTGATACTGGCATCAATATAATGAGTGGGGATACCCTCTTTTTCTATTAACTCGAAAAACATCTTTGACAAAAGCAACCCCGCTTTGCCCGCTCCATCAATCGCAAAACCCACTTTATTGGCACCCGGATCAAAGACACCATCTTCTCCGGTTACATCATCCTTAAATTTGAGTAAATAATTGCCGTCTTCCAGGGCAAAAACATCCTTGGTTTTTCCTTCATAAACCTTTTTCATTAATTCACTCTCCCATTAGTATTTCTATAACAGTTTTCATTGCAAGCAGCTCCCGACATAACCTGAAGATTAAGTTCTTTGTAACTGCTCAGGCATAAACTGCCGTGCCAAGGGGACGGTTCCATCGTCTTCCCTTCGGACCTCCGCTTCGCTTCGGTGACGCTCGAACCGTCCCCATAGGCACGGCGGCTTATCATTAATTAAGGCGTATCGGGCTGAGCAGTTACAGTTCTTTTTAAAACTCAACTTGCTTTAATTTTTGTCTTTTAACCTGCTATCCTCTCCTGGTTAACATTGAAGTCAGATAACCGATGATAAAACCACCAAGCAGAACAAAAACAATAAGAATAATTGTTGATAATGAGATCTTCCAAAAAAACAGGTTCAGGGTTATGACATGAGTGTTCTGGATAAGAATGATTAAAAACAGAATCGCAAGAATCATGATCACTACAGCTTTAGGCTTCATTTTAAGCCCTCCTTTGCCGGTCAATTATTTAACAACCTGGAGCTGTACTGCAGGCAAATAGCATGTCGTAAATATGATAATAACTTCTTCTTTATTTATTTCTGAATTTCCTGCACAATTTATGATATTCTGTAGAGACATATCTTTCCCCGTAACTATATCCTCTCCTCGAGGGAAGAAGACTGGAATCTGCATAACTTTACTTTAATGTTATGCAAACTTGCCCCGCAAAAAAATAAGATTTGCTACTTGTTTTTTTAAAGGATATTTTCAAGTAAAGCAGAAACATAATTACATGTTAATAATTGCCATAGGGGTGAGGTGAAATATTGAAACCACGTTTACCGCTCGGAAGCGCTATAGCCTATGCTGTCGGTCAGCTGGGCTGGTCACTGGTCATCGGTATTGTTATAAATTTCCTAGTCTATTTTTACCTTCCGCCTGAAGGAGCCGGACTGCCCCAGCTTGTGCCTGAAATATATTTGTTCGGGTTTATATCAATCATCGGCATAATCACAATGGGCGGCAGGCTTTTAGATGCGATAACCGATCCCTGGATAGCCAGTCTCTCCGACCGCTCTTCAGCACGTCGGGGAAGGCGGATTACCTTTATGACCATCGGAGCTTTACCCATGGTGATACTGATGTTTTTAATCTTTAATCCTCCCCACCCCACTGCAACTTACGTTAATTTGATATGGCTGACGCTTACAATCTTTGCCTTCTACATTTTTTTCACAGTCTACCAGGTTCCTTATACCGCTCTAATAGCAGAGCTTGGTCACAATCCCCGGGAAAGACTTAACCTGTGCACTTATATATCGGTTACATTCTTTGTCG
Source organism: Syntrophomonadaceae bacterium (assembly GCA_007127255.1). Taxonomy (GTDB): domain Bacteria; phylum Bacillota; class Dethiobacteria; order DTU022; family DTU022; genus T3SED10-7. Next base: position 11,870 of record SKZS01000147.1, read on the forward strand.
GCCAGGTTATTTCCGCCCAGGCTCCGATCATGTTCAATGTTTTCCAGGATATGTTTGATATATCAAGAGTCGAAGCAGTACGGGTTTCTTTCGGCCTGCTCGGATTGCTGGCCCTGATCTGCCTCTATGTGCCTGTGCTGCTGGTCAATGAAAACAAGTACAGCATTGGAGAGCCTTCTTCAGTACCCCTGATGCAATCATTGAAAATGACTTTTAGCAATAAGCAATTTGTCATTTTCGCCGTTTCTGACTTGATCTACTGGATTTTCATGACCATCCTGCAAACCGGCTTGATCTATTATGCCACGGTGCTCCTCCGCCAATCGGAAGATTATTATTCGATGATTTTTGTGCTTCTAATGGGCGGGTCTTTTCTTTGCTATCCTTTTGTCAACCTGGCTGC
>SKZS01000124.1 GCA_007127255.1 Syntrophomonadaceae bacterium
CAAAACTGATAGCAGTATGCATGAAATAGGAATTAAGTTCAGGTTTAATCTTTTGAGTGGATAAAACTAGCTTACCTGCCCGGTGGTGTTTTCTTTATTCTGCCTGTTGGAGCGGCGCTGTTCCATCATATCAACAAAAGCTTCAAGCCTGGTTTGAATGCCTGCCGCTCCTGTCTGTTCATCGATAAATAAAGTGAGCACGGGTATGCCATAATCCTTACTGAGCTGGGGCACCAGGCTCTTGGCAACAATTTCTGGAATGCAAGAAAACGGCGCTAACTGGACCACTCCATCGTACCCCATTTTTGAATAACGAATTATATCACCGACGCTATTTTGTCCATGTCCACCAACTTTTTGGGCCAGGTAAGGCATAGCCAGCTTGCGGCTGCCCATATCCCCCCTGGTAGAAAGAACATCATGACGGGTGTAACTTGTCAGATAGATACTGCGCCGCACCTCTACTCCCAGATGCCCGAGCTTCTCCTCAATAAAAAAGTTGGCAAACGGCTCCAGTTGAACATAAATTTCACCGATAACTCCAACCTTGAGCGGCTGCCTGCTTTGATCATGAGGCACCCGGTCCATGATTTGCCGGGCTTCTTCACCAGCCTCCCTTATCTCGGAATCGGTTTTGGCCCGGCACATAAGAGAGTATGCTTTATCAAAAGCCCGGGATGTTGATCCGTATAAATCTTCCCGCGGTCTGATCGATTGAGCCTTTAACTCCAGATCATCAAGAACAGATAACTTGCTGTAAGCTTTTTTTATGGTCTTCCACAGATAACTCCACGAGTGAGAACCTTTTAGCTTATGCATTTGCCTGTGGAAATGACCCGGTTTTCTTAACGGAGGCCAGAAAAAGATAAAATCGAAATTATAGCCGAGATCATTGAGGATACGACCGTGCAGTTCACCGTAAAGACCAGCCCGGCAGGGGCCATATCCGCCACCGCTCATCAGGGTGTCAGCACCCCTCTGCAGGCCTTCAAGATATGTTCCCAGCACAATTTTAAATGGAATACAGGCAAACTCCGGGGCATACTTGGCCCCGAGCATCAGGGTGTGCCTGGTCGGCCGGTTGGGTGTTATCGATTCACGGCCCAGATCTTCCAGGATCATTTCAATAATCGGTGTCAGGGTGCCCATGTGGCCAAATGCCGCTTTCATTGACTTCTACCTCCATAAATGTACACCTAGCTCAAATAACGGCGGGCCAGTTCCTTCAAAAATTTAGTTTTTAACTGCAAGCTGGCGATATCAGTCCGTTCATTCCTTCCGTGGACCGTAGTCCTGACCCGGGGGTCAAAACCTTCGGCCATATGACCGATACCGTATGCAGGAATACCTGAGCTGCGGATAAACTTGGAGTCAGTGGAACCGGCAGAAATACCGGGCAGGCATAAAGCACTTTTGCCTGCTGCTTCCAGGGTAGCTTCTTCCATTAATTTATAGAAAGGTTCTTGTGAGCTTGAAAAGGTAGGGGCGCGATATTCGTTAAACTCAATTTCAATATCTTTACTGATGATCAGGCGCAGTTCAGATTCCACATAATCACAATCCTGACCGGGCAATATCCTGATATCGATATCCGCTTCGCAGTAATCGGGCACAATGTTAGTTTTAGATCCACCCCTGATTGCATTCGGGGAAACCGTCATGCGGGTCATCGAGCGCAAAGATTCCACAAAAGACTTCTCAAGGGGCAGTTCTTCGAGAAGAGTGTCAACCTGATCCGGACCAAGCGATTCAACCTTTATTCCACAAAGCTCAGCCAGATTGCGAAGCAGTTTTTCCACTTCGGGAATTAAGACCACCTCTGCACGATAGTTATGCAAACGGCTGACCGCCCTTGACATTTTAACCACGGCATTATCGGCTAACGTAGGTATGGAGCCGTGCCCGGAAGTGCCATGTGCTTTAAGCGTACACCAGGCGGTACCTTTTTCGCCAACCTGCAGGAAGTAAAGCATCCTTCCGTCTATTATAATCGGATGATCAGCGCCTTCATTTATTGCGTAATCAGCTTCAATCAGCTCGGGGTGTTTTTCTATCAGATAACCGGCCCCAAGGCGACCGCCCATTTCTTCGTCAGCTGTCGCCGCAATAATAAGTTCCCCCTGCAGGGGAGTTTTTTCTTCGATAAGCTGCAGAGCTGCTGAAACCTGGGCCGCCATTAAATCTTTACAATCAAGAGCGCCCCGTCCATAAATGATGCCTTCCTTTATTTCTCCGGAAAAGGGCTCGAAATCCCATCCTTCTCCCACAGGAACCACATCGGAATGTGACAGGTAAAGGAGTCTTTTTGGTCCTGCGCCGATCCTGGCAATAAAACTGCCCCGACCTTCCTCAGGTTCCACTATTTCAACAGCTACGCCTGCATTTTGAAAATGTTCTTTAAGGTACAGAGCAACTGCTGTTTCATTACCCGGTGGGTTAGAACTGTTAATCCGGATTAAATCACTCAGTATTTTTTCAGGGGCCAGAGACATTTTATTTCCTCCCGGGGTACAAGCTCAGATCATTTGCATTATGTCTATCATATGCCAACAGTTAGTGAATTTCTTCAACCAGATGGCAGGAGACATGGTGATCGGGACCTGCTTTTTTAAGAACGGGCACCTGCTCGGAACAAATTGCAACCGCCCTGGGACAGCGGGTATGGAAGGTACAACCCTCGGGCGGATTTGCCGGACTGGGAACGTCACCTTTCAATATTATACGCTCCTTTTGCATATCCGGATTCATTGTAGGCACTGCCGAGAGTAAAGCCTGGGCATAAGGGTGCAGGGGAGAAGAGTAAAACTCTTTTTTGGGTGCATCTTCAACAATGCGGCCCAGGTACATAACACCAACTCGATCGGCTATATGCTTGACCACACTCAGGTCATGAGAAATAAACAGGAATGTAAGACCGAATTTTTCCTGCAGCTCTTCTAACAGGTTAACTATCTGAGACTGAATTGAAACATCCAGGGCAGAGATTGGTTCGTCGGCTACGATAAACTGCGGTTCTAAGACAAGCGCACGGGCAATACCTACCCGCTGACGCTGTCCGCCGGAAAACTCATGCGGGTAACGGCGATAATGATAGCTATCCAACCCGCATACTTTCAAAATTGATTCCACTTTTTCGCGGCGCTCATTTCCCCTTGCTATCCCGTGAACCTCGAGTGCTTCTCCAATTGCCTCACCGATACTCATTCGCGGATTAAGCGAACTGTAAGGATCCTGAAAAATCATCTGCATCTCCTTGCGCATATTGCGCAGTTCCTCTTTACCCAGAGCAATAACATCCCGGCCTTTAAAGAGCACGCTTCCTGCTGTGGCGTTTAACATCCTGAGGATAGTCATACCGGCAGTAGATTTGCCACAACCCGATTCGCCAACCAGGCCGTAAGTTTCACCGGGATAAATACGCAGGTCAATGCCGTCAACAGCTTTAACATGACCGGTAACCCGGGAAAAGACACCCGTCTTAACAGCAAAATATTTTTTTAGTCCTTCTACTTCAAGGATTGGCTGCGGGGTTGCCATTTACGTCATCCCTTCAGTTTTCTGTTTTTGGTATAGCCAGCAGCGAACCAGGTGCTGCGGTTTGGGCTCAATAAGGTCTGGTGTTTCCTGACGGCAGATATCCATTGCCTCAGAACAGCGCGGATGAAAAGCGCACCCCGAAGGCATTTCCATCGGATTAGGAACAGAGCCCGGAATGTATTCAAGAGTCTCTTTTTCTTCTTCCAGAATAGGTTTTGATTTGATCAGGCCTGCAGTGTAGGGATGCATCGGTTCGCTGAATAGTCGCCTTACATCTGTATTTTCAACAATTTTGCCGGAGTACATAACCACCACATAATCGGCCATCTCAGCAATTACACCGAGATCGTGAGTGATAAATATGATCGCAGTGTTAACTTTCTCTTTAATTTCTTTCATCAGCTCCAGAATCTGGGCCTGGATGGTTACGTCCAGCGCGGTAGTCGGTTCGTCGGCAATTAAAAGTTTCGGATTGCAGGACAGGGCCATGGCAATCATCGCCCGCTGCCGCATACCACCGCTTAGCTGGTGCGGGTAATCATTTATTATTTCGTCCGGCCGGGGGATGCCAACGAGCTCCAGCATCCTGGCCGCCTCTTTCCAGGCTTTATCACGATCAAAACCCTGGTGCAGGCGAATTGTTTCGCTAACCTGGTCTCCGATTTTATAAACCGGGTTAAATGAAGTCATCGGCTCCTGGAATATCATGGCGATATCATTGCCCCTGATGCGGCGCATACTCTTCTCATCGAGGGACAACAGGTCCTGATCTTTTAACAAAACTTTGCCCCCTTCAATTTTGCCCGGGGGGTATTTAATCAGCCTCATAATGCTCAAAGAGACCACGCTTTTGCCGCAGCCGGATTCTCCAACCAGGCCGACCACTTCTCCCGGCCTGACATTGAATGAAACTCCGTCAACTGCTCGTATTACGGTATCGTCGGTGTAAAAAGTCGTTTTCAAATCTTCCACCTGGAGCAAATATTCCATTGGTAACCTTCCTTCGTCTAAAGGGAATCAGCAGGCGCTGCCGCTACCTGTGTTTTCTAGAGCGGGGGTCTAAAGCGTCCCGCATACCATCACCAATCAGGTTAAAACCGAGAACCATAAAGAAAATTGCCAGTCCAGGGTAGGTAGTCAGATGGTGAGCGGTGCGAATATACTGTCGCCCATCGCTCAGCATGCGACCCCACTCAGGATCCGGTGCCTGTGCACCCAGACCCAGGAACCCTAAACCGGCAGCCCAGAGAATAGCGGTTGCAATCTGGAATGTGGACTGGACAATAATCGGGCCCAGGCAGTTGGGCATTATATGGCGGACAATAATCCTGGCATCCCCGATACCCAGTGCCCTGGCGGCAGCCACAAAACCCTGCTCTTTAACGGAAAGAACAGAGCCACGCACCAGACGGGTATAGATCGGTACCGAAGCAATGCCGACCGCGATCATAACATTTTCCACACCAACACCGAGAATAGTCACCACCACAATGGCCAGCAGTATACCGGGAAAAGCAATCATAATATCAATTACCCGCTGAATGAGCAAATCAAACTTTCCACCGTAATATCCCGACAGGGCGCCAACCGGCACACCAATCACCAGGCCGATAGCAACAGATATAAAGCCGATCATTAAAGATATCCGGGCTCCGTAAAGGATCCTGGTAAAATTATCACGACCCAGCCAATCCGCTCCCAGGATATGCTCGCTCGAGGGGAGCTCGCGGGCAACCTTGAAATTTGTGGCAATAGGGTCATATGGTGTAATCAAAGGGGCAAAAATTGCAGCCAGCACAAATATAGCAAGCATGGCGAGCCCGACCATGGCCAACCGGTTGCGCCGGAGGTGCCGCCACACCTGGCGCAACTCGGTATCTCTTTTCGGAGTAGGCAGTTTACTGATAGAGTCAACTTTTTCACCTTTGTTAAACATAGCGCTACTCCACCTCCCTATTCCCGTAACTAATACGGGGATCAAGGAAAGCGTAAATAACATCAACAACTAGATTTATCAAAACAAAAAAAACGGCAAGAAGTAACACCGCGCCCTGGACGACGGGGTAATCACGGGCCAGGATTGAATCAACCATCAGCCGACCTACACCGGGCCAGGAAAAAACGGTCTCGGTAAGCACTGCGCCACCCAGCAAAGTGCCGAACTGCAGACCCATCACAGTTACTACGGGAATCAAAGCATTTTTTAAGGCATGCTTGTAAACAACGACTCTTTCGACCAGGCCCTTGGAACGAGCCGTGGTTATATAGTCCTGACCTAAAACGTCCAGCATGCTGGAACGGGTTATACGGGCTATTAAGGCAGTTGTAGCCAATCCAAGGGTAAGAGCTGGTAGAACAAGGTGTTTCCATGTGCCGATGCCACCGGAAGGAAACCAGCCGAGATGTACGGAAAATAAAAGTTGAAACATAATCCCCAGCCAGAATACCGGAGCTGCCACCCCGAACAGGGCAAATAGCATGCTGGCATTATCAAAGAGTGAATATCGCCTGGTGGCGGAAACAATTCCGGCACTCATACCGACAATTATTGCAATAACCATGGCTGCAGAAGCCAGGACCAGTGTATTAGGAAAACGGGCCATTAATTCTGTTGTGACGGGCCGACCTGTAAAAGTGGAGCGGCCCATGTCTCCCTGGAGCAGGTTTGTCAGGTAAACATAATACTGCACATGGAGACCTTCGTCCAGCAAAAGATCCCTGCGGACCTGCTCTATATATTGAGGGCTGGCATGAACTCCGGCGATAGCGCGAGCGGGGTCCCCCGGTATGAACCTGATGATTGCAAAAACAAGTATAGATACCCCGATTAGAACCGGAATGGCCAGCAGCAGCCTTCTGAATATATAACCGTACAAAAGATGTCAACTCCCAAAATTGCTGATTATTATAGAAGATCTATCACTGCAGTTTATAACACGGAGAGGGACCGGACGTTCAGACAAGCCGCATTACAGCCAAGCTTACGCCCGATCCCCTCGCGATCAAACAGTTTAAGTCGTTACTTCAGTTTACCATACAGCATGCATTTACTGCGGCTGCAGGTTAAAGCCAATGTAGATAACCCGGACACTATCCTCAAAAACCACATCGATACCTGCTTCTGCTTCCAGGCGGTCGATTTCGGTCGGCGGGACAGCCATAATAGCATGTGCTTCCCCGGTTTCCAGCATAATTACCCTGGAACTGGATTCAGGAACGAATTTGAAAGTGACGGTGTCCAGTTCAGGCACATCGCCCCAGTAATCCTCGTTCTTTTCCATTACAAGTTGCTCACCGCGGTCCCAGCTGACGAACTTAAAGGGACCGGTGCCCACAGGAGCCTCGACATCCTGATCTTCAGCCAGCGCTTCCAGGGAAGCGGGGCTGTGCATGGCAATAAATGAGTGAGACAGGTGAGAGGCGATCGGTGCAAATATCTGATCAAGATGAAGTCTCACTGTGTATTCATCTACAACTTCAACTTCATTTACCTCGCCAAGCAGGAAGGCAAATACGGCTGCTTCTGCACCTTCGAAATCACCCTTAGCCATAAAGCGATCAAGGTTATACTTAACTGCTTCAGCATTAAAGGGTTCGCCATCGTGGAAGGTTACCCCTTCGCGCAGCTTCAAATCCCAGGCCAATCCGTCTTCAGCTGGCTCCCAGGATTCAGCAAGATTAGGCTCAAGGGTTCCGTCTTCAGCCAGGTAAATAAGAGTTTGGGCCATATGCTCAGAAACAGTGGCCGCAGGTGCTGACATTATTTTGAGCGGGTCAAGGTTTTCTGGCTCGGCACCAATGGCAATGATCAAATCCTGATCTTCACCTTCAAGAGAAGCATCCCAGGCCAGAATATTTTCCAGCGGGTGATGGATTAAGCCTTCTACCCCTTCACGTACAGCATTTACCTGTCCTTCGTTATGCAGGTAAATCCATGGTGCATCTTCCCAGATCATGCTAATAGCTTCACTGTAAAGACCTTCACGAACAGCGCGGTCAGGTGTTACCCTGGCTTCGTCTAGCAATGCGTCTACTTCATCGTTTGCATAGTAGGACACATTGTTGGCGGGAGGCCACTGGCTGGAATGGAACAACGCATAGAGACCGTAATCGGCATCAAGGGTCACTGTGCCCCAGCCAAGCATGTAAGCATCATGTTCAGCATCTTCGGGAGGAACAATGACAGTGTCTAAATATGTTCCCCAGTCATAAGTAGTAAGTGTGGCAGTGACGCCTACTTCGGCCAGCATAGCCTGAACCGCTTCAGTTACAACATCATCCTGCGGGTAGCGACCGGTAGGATGGAAAAGTTCGATTTCAAAACCATCTTCGAAACCTGCTTCTGCTAAAAGCTCCCTGGCCCTATCCGGATCATATTCATAGGGCCCAGCCTGGGTATAGCCAAAAACAGCAGGGACAACCGGAGCGGTGGAAGGTGACCCCACTCCCTGGAAAATAGTCTCAATAATCGCTTCTTTGTCAATAGCATAGTTCAGAGCCTGTCTGACCCTGACATCTTCAAACGGATGAACCTCTTCTACAGGCTCATCAACAACCTCTTCGTCTGGAGCGCAACCGCCAATCAGCAGTCCCGCCATTAGAGCAACAACCAAAAATCCAAACATCCATTTTTTCATTCTTTTTAAACCCCCTAAATAGTATTTCTGAAAGTAATTTCCGAACAAATACCTTTTTTAAATTTATCACCACCTTTATGCATATTTTAGATCTCTAAATACGAGAAAACGAAATTTAACCAAAAATGTACTCACTATTAAGATATCATATAATATGAATGTGTCAAGAATTGGACAATAAATTTAAACCCCCGGCTCTAACTGAGAACCCGTCCAGACCCTGTTTCTATATTTTCCCATTTTCCGCAGCGCCCTCCCCACCGGGCCAGCAATTCGCCATCAAGAACGAGGTTAACAACCTCACAGATGTTGGGACACCCGTCACAAGCGAACGTACTTGCTTCGTAATTTAGCTCGCTCAGGGCAAAACCCCTGAAGGAAGACTGTTCTTCTTTGTCCTCCATAGCAAAACGAGACAGTATGGCAGAACCAATAGCGCCCATAACAAGATAATTCCCGGGAACGATCACTTCCATCCCAAGGGCCTTTTCAAAGGCAGCCTTAATTCCTATATTTGCCGCCACCCCACCCTGGAATACGACCGGACCGAGAATTTGTTTGCCTTTCCCGACATTATTTAAATAATTTCGCACCAGGGCATCACATAGCCCGGCAATAATATTTTCCAGGCTGTAACCCATCTGCTGTTTGTGAATCATGTCTGACTCTGCAAATACTGAGCAGCGACCGGCAATCTGCGCAGGACTATTATTCTTAAGAGCCAGTGATCCGAAATCTTCAATCGGGATGCCCAGGCGGGCGGCCTGATGATCCAGAAAAGAGCCTGTCCCCGCCGCACAAACTGTATTCATGGCAAAATCAACCACGACGCCGTGACGCAGGATTATTATCTTTGAATCCTGACCGCCGATCTCAAGGACCGTTTGAACACCAGGCACTTCAAGTTCAGCCGCAATGGCATGAGCGGTTATCTCATTTTTTACCACATCGGCACCAACAGCTACCCCTACCAGGCTGCGGGCACTACCGGTAACCCCGACACCGCTAACTACTGCACCGCGAGGAAATTTTGGAGCCAGGTTTTTAAAACCATCCTGGACAGCCCTGATCGGCTGTCCCCTGGTTAACAGGTACTCATACCCAAGTACCCGGTTATTATCATCAATCATAACCAGGTTGGTGCTGACAGATCCTACATCTATCCCCAGATATATATTCATCTACAATCAACCCGCCCTGCCTTGTTTCTGCTTTGCCCACAGCATATCAACAAAAGCTTCCAGACGGGTCTGCACACCTCCTTCACCGGTATGCTCATCAATAGAAAGCCCCAAAAAGGGGACACCGGCTGATTTGGCTTCCAGTTCTAATGTTTTATCGACCATCGCATCAGGACCACAGCCGAAAGCAGTAACATGGATCATGCCGTCAATAAACTTTTTCCTTTCAAGAAGATACAACCCTGCCCAGCAAACCTGGTTACTATAATACCAAAAAAAATTTTGAGGTAAAACTTTAGAAAAACGGCGCATCACGTGCAGGGGTATTTGTTCAAAAGTGACCACCTCAACCCCCAGCCTGATCAATTTATCATAAATACCGGCACTAATAAAAGGATCATAGATAGCATAAGGATAGCCGAGCAAGGCAATAACTGCTTTCTTTATCCTGCCTGCATCGCTTTCCTTCTTATTTACATTAATACCCTGCTGCTGTTGCCGGCTGAAAATAATCTGAAGCGCCTCTGCCGGGTTAAATCCTTTAAGCAAAAGACCTTGATACTGTTTATGTTTACGCAGAGCTCTTAGTGCGGCGTAAACAATTTTAAAGGGATTTCGTATTCCGATGGCCCGGGCAACAGAAATAAAAAATCGCAACTGCCCACCCGGAAAGCCACTGCAATCATAGCGAACATCAATAAGTTCGGGCAGATCAACATCGGTAAAGCGGACCATGTCCGGCAAGCCTAAAAACTTCGGACAGAAGGTAGATTTGCCATCTGCACTAACCATCCGGGGAGCAAAAATATAGTCCACCCTGCCGGCTAAATCAAAGACATGGCCATGATAAACTTTTATTGGAACACAGGCATCATTAACCGTTTCCTTGATCCCGTCTTCAAGTATTTTCCGGTTGGTGGCGTTGGAAACTATAACTTCTGCGCCAAGTTTTTCAAGAAATTCTTTCCAGAGCGGGTAAAAGCTATAGTATGCAAGAGAACGTGGAATGCCAATTCTTAATTGCCTTTTCAACCATTTCACCCCAAACAATTATAAAGATGTTTAGAATAAAAATAATAACAAATAATAGGGATGTCACGTTTCATTGACACCCCTAGTATAATAACTTATTCTCTAGAATTATTCAAAACCTTTTCAAGCTGAAAAAAGCAACCTTGCCAGAAGAAAATTATCATAAAACCGTACTTTCAATTAGTCTTTTTTATGTCGCGCGCCACCATAAAGTAGACGAAGAGAGTTACAGTTAAGAAAAAACCAACAAATAATACCGCATTCAACATATAATTGCCTCTCCCTTCTATAATAATAATCTTCCCTGTTAAAACCGAAATCAGCGGTTGCGCTTCTTTACGCTGGAATGGATTAAAACCCTTACTCCCCAGGAAATTAAAAGAATAACTCCAATTATAACAATGTACTCCACTAAAGCTATCCGCCTTCCCGGCCGTGATTTCTTGACGGCCAATGTGAAAAGTTGACTTATAAAGCGTTATAGTAGTTATTATACAAAGCATAGTGTCGTATGTCAACAATATTTCCAATATTTAATCAAGTTAATTTTTTCTCAAGCGCGATTTCCTGCACTACACCCTCGCAACGCCTGATTTTAAGGTATTGTCCTTTACCAGGCCCTATGCTATAATCAGGTTTAATTAACGGGGCGTAGCGCAGTTTGGTAGCGCGCTTGGTTCGGGACCAAGAGGCCGGAGGTTCAAATCCTCTCGCTCCGACCACTGAATATAAAGGTTTTCGAGGGGCTGAAGTTCCTCGAAAATCTTTTATTATATATGCCTGCTGAAATTTAATTCCTGTAGCCGGGAGAATCAATATGGGAATTGTTTTAAAGGATAACGCCTACTTTAGCCATCGTTGGAGTAAATTCAAGGAGTCATTTCAAAAAACGCAGCAGCAGCCGTCTTGACAATTTGCCAGGTGTGTTTCATTCAACATAAGTTTAGAATGCTTTTTTGTCTTGCATCCTAAAATATTTTTTGTTACTATTTATATAGAATTGCTAATGAATAATCAGGGAAGGTGAAACAAAATGATTGATGTTAAAAGAAGACTTTATGTAATGATTTGCCTGTCTGCTGTTTTTCTTCTGTTGCTGGCAGTGGCAGGCTGTGCTTCCCCGGCCGAAGAAGAAATAATCGATCAGGAAGAGGAAGAAGAAGTTGTTGAAGAAGAGGAAGAAGCTGTCACTGAGGAAGTGGCTGAAGAGCAGGCGGGACCCTTAGCTGTCGATGAGTGGCAAAACCCCACCGATTTGGTTGCCCTGCTCAACACTTTTGAAGAACTGGAATGGACATGGACAGGCATCGAAGATGGCATTGAAACTGATTCTTTTACGGTAAGTTATTATCATGCCGGCAGTGAGACTGTTAATGGTGTCGATACCAGTATAGCTGTAATTACTTTCGAAGGACAGGATATAAAAGCATGGGTTGATCAGGATGGAAACGTAGCCCAGGTCGAAATTGACGGCCAAATTATACCGGGCGAACAGGCTGCGATGATGCTCGACGGCATGGTAATGTCGCTGTTCTGGCCTTTCTGGATGGTTGACGAATATGATGTTCGGGGCATGCTTGAAGAGCCCATTCCCGGGGTAGAATGGAGCACCATTTCTACCACCCAGGAGCAGTTTAACGGTGTCGGAGCAGAAGTAACCCGCCTGCAGCTTGAATTAAGCCCTCCGGCAACCCCTGAAGGTGAAGAAGCAACCGTTATCTGGGCCGTGGCTGACTTTGCCGACCTTCAAATGCTGGTCGAGTGGAGAGTTGAAGAAACAGAAGTTGACGATTTTGCTTTTACGATGAGCGTAGACAAAATTGTTCTTCGCTAACA
>SKZS01000073.1 GCA_007127255.1 Syntrophomonadaceae bacterium
GAATAGCGTTAAGACGTCCGATAATAGGCGCCCCAACCCTGCCGATAAGAGCAACATCTTCGTATTCATCGCTTAAAACAGCCTTTGCCGCTTCCAGGGTGCCGTAATCAAGATTCAAACTGTCAATTGCCGCCCTGGTTCGAAGGCCGGCAAAAGGTCCGGCTCCCAAAACCAGCAGATCGCTGGGAGTATCAATATCAAATAAAAGCCCGAGTGAATGCGGCATCAACTCCATCTCTAATCCAAGCTGATCCCGCAAAGTCATGGCCAGGCTGTTATCCATGGCAGGCAGTTCGACCAGATTCAGGCCGGGAGGAACTGTAAAAGCAACCATGTCAACAGACTGTGTATTATTAGTATAAACAAAATGTTCACTACTGAGCAGCTTTTGACTAACCATACTTAGCTCTTCAACCGTGATCAGGGGGCATCCTGCTCCATTGAGACAGAATACTCTTTGCAGGCCATGATCTTTTATTATAGCCTGCAGTTCTTGACCGTAATGGAATTTATCGGGCGGGATAGAATTGAGGATTACTTTAGCGCCAAGATGGGAAGCCGGCTCAACCAGTTCAATGCGATTTGTACATAAATATATTTTGCCAAAACCGGACGCTTCCACTATCTTTTCGAGATTATCCAGCAAGGCAGCATGCCGTACCCGCACCATCGCCTCTTCCACATTGCTTTTCGGTTGCGACCCTTCAAATAAGACAGCACTTACTCCATTACTCATTAAAACGGACCTCTTCCCCCTGTGGGCCGGTGCTTTTTATACCAATATTTATTCCGGCTCAATAAGCCCGTAATTTCCATCCTTACGCCGGTAAACTACATTTACACCATCTGTCTCGGCATTTGTAAAAACGAAGAAATTGTGTCCCAGTAAGTCCATCTGAAGGATTGCTTCTTCAACACTCATCGGTTTAAGGGTAAATCGTTTTGTTCTTACAACCTGCGGAGCATCATCCTCCGCCCTTTCTTCAGCTTCAAGCGCAGCATGCTTTTCACTAATGGTCCGCATTCCTCTATAGCGCAATGATTTGTTCATACGAGTCTTATATTTTTTTACCTGGCGTTCCAGCTTATCGACAACCATATCAATTGAAGCATACATATCACTCGTTGACTCTTCTCCACGGAGAATCAAACCATTAAGATTCAGGGTTACTTCGACAATATGCTCTTCCCGAATAACGCTTAGAACAACCTGGACATCGGTAGCCTGTTCAAAATGCTTATCGAGCTTTCCAAGCTTTTTCTGGGCATAATCAACAAGGGCCGGAGTAGCTTCAATATTTTTTCCACGCACGTTTATATTCATAATCAGTACCTCCTACCGTTTAATGTAGAAACTATATTACTACAATTAGTATTCCCCAGTCCAGCACAAATTCCTTCCTGAAGTATTTACTTAATAAGAGGATTATAAGCTATAACGGCTCCATGTACTTTTGCTCCGCTTGATGACAGGACTTTAGCTGCTTCTTTCATAGTCGATCCGGTAGAATATATGTCATCAATCAACATTACCTCCGTCCCCTGTGGAAGTATTTTATTACTGCTAAACACATTGCGAATATTTTCAAACCGCTCCCTGCGTGACAGTGTGGTCTGGGATATGGTATCGATCGTTTTGTTTAAAAGCGGCAGGTGCCTTTTTCCTATTGTCCGGGCTGTATAGCTGGCAATCAGGCTGCTTTGATTGAACCCGCGCTCTTTTTCGCGAAAGATATGCAGGGGAATCGACACTATTACATCCGGCTGACAGAACTGCCTTGTTATAATCTCCAGCCCCAGCCACCGTCCTAATGGACGGGCCAGGGAGCGGCGTTTATAATATTTTAGATTATGAAGCAAGAACCGCCACTGCCCCACATAATAGGAGAGGGCAAACAGGGATTGAAGGTAAGAAAAGGACGATTGGCACAAGCAAGATGATTTCCCGATTATTATGTTTTCGCAGGCCGGACATATTAAGCCTACCGGAGAAAAACCATTAGAACAGGATCTGCAGATTGGGCGCCCCTCGCTCGATGAAAGAACTTCCCGGCAAAACAGGCAGCGTTCGGGAAAGAAAACATGTGTTATAGTATCCAGCCATCGAGGCGGAGCTTTCGACTCAAACCTATTAAACCCGTCTATTATAGTCAATAGTTAAGAACCCCCGCACGCAGCCGATCATCAAGCAGGGTATAACGCTCTTCAGCTTTGTTGTTACGTACTGCTATGGCCAGGGCTTTCTTGCTGCCAACCAGCACAGCAAGTTTACGGGCCCGGGTAATCCCGGTATACAGAAGGTTGCGCTGCAGCAGCATGTAATGCTGAGTAAGGACAGGCATGATAATTACCGGGTATTCACTGCCCTGGCTTTTATGAACGGAAACAGCATACGATAGAACCAGTTCATCAAGCTCTGAAAAATCATAAACGACAGGTCGGGGTTGAAGGAGATCCCGAAATGTAACTACAAGTTCCGTTTCTTCCCTGTCTATTGCAGTAATCAGGCCAATATCACCGTTAAATACCTCTTTTTGATAGTTATTGCGAATTTGCATTACCTTGTCGCCAAGGCGAAAAATCGTTCCTTTACTTGAAGCTTCCACTTTATCCCGGGCCTGAGGGTTAAGAGCCTGCTGTAACAGCAAATTAAGTCGATCTACACCTGCAGCAGTCTTTCGCATGGGAGTCATAACCTGCAGATCAAGAAGAGGATCGAAAGGACCATAATTCGGCAGGCGCTCACGGCATAGTTGAACAACAAGTTGAGCAGCCTGTTCGGGATCCTCTTCATGCATAAAAAAGAAATCTTTTTGTTTCACATTAAGATATGGCATCTCGCCCTGGTTTACCCGGTGAGCATTGACAATAATCATACTTTCGCGGGCCTGACGGAAAATGTAATTAAGGCGAAAACAGGGTATGTTGCCCGCACTAATTAAATCTTTAAGAACATTTCCGGCCCCAACCGCCGGGAGCTGATCAACATCGCCGACCATTACCAGGCGACATCCGGGAGGTAGAGCTTTTAGCAGGTTATACATCAACATCAGGTCTACCATCGAAGCTTCATCGATGATAACTACCCGGGCATCAACCGGCTTATCTTCATTACGCTGAAAAAGGAACCCTTCCCCCTCGGTATAACTGTATTCCAGTAAGCGATGAATTGTAAAAGCTTCCTCTCCTGTCGCTTCGGTTACCCGCTTAGCTGCCCGGCCGGTTGGAGCGGCGAGCAGCACTTTTTGTTTCATAAGTTGAAATGTTTTAAGAAGAGCCTTTATGGTAGTAGTTTTTCC
>SKZS01000090.1 GCA_007127255.1 Syntrophomonadaceae bacterium
GCGGCTTCCACCGGGTTAGTAGCTATGAACAGGATTAAAAACAAAAAAACTGGCAGCATGGCTATTAAAAAAAATCTTTGCGGCATAATGGTATTGCCTCCTCCCGGGCTGTGCTTTAATAAGCTTTATGGGCCTAATTTACTTGTTTCTCAAGGTGGCCGAGGAAGCGCCGCCGGCAGAAAATTCAGGTGCCGTAAAATGTACTTTGTTTCCGTCGAGAACGGCCAGCGCTCTATCAATATCGGCGATAATGTCATCCGGATGCTCGGCCCCGACACAGAGACGGATCAGGTTTGCAGGTACGTCAGCCAGCTTGCGGCCTTCTTCTCCCTGCTGTGAGTGAGTAGAAATTGCAGGGATAGTGGCAACCGATTTAATTCTGCCCAGATCGGTGGCACGATAGATACGGTTGAAGGCATCAAAAACAGCACGCGCAGCCTGGGGTCCCTCTTTAATGCGGAACGACATCAGGTGGCCATAGCGATTGACCGGTTGGCCGTAAAGTTCGTCGTGCTCTGCATCAACCAGCCAGAGGTATTCGGAAGCCAGTTTATGAAGCGGGTGTGATTCCAGTCCCAGGTAGTCTACCTGTTCGATGTGTTTGTGAGTGCTAAGGTAATTTGCAACAGCCGTAGTTGAGCGGCTTTGCATATCAACCCGCATACGCAGGGTGCGGATATCGTTTAAGGCTAAAATGGCGTTCATTGGCGATATATTGGGACCATTGTCGCGGTTGGGCAGGGTTTTTGCATACATGGCAAAGTCGGCTTTCATCTCCGGATTGTCTACATTGGTAGTTAAGTTTTTCCTTGATATTACTGCTCCGGCAATACCAAAGCCGCTGGTGCTGAGGGTTTTTGATACTGATTGGACTACTATGTCGGCGCCAAGAGCCAGGGGACGCATCAGCGCGGGCGTCGCAACTGTGCTGTCAACAATCATCGGGATGCCGTGCTTGTGAGCAAGTTCAATTACCTTTTTGAGGTCGAAAAATGCCTGCCCGGGGTTGCTGGGCATTTCACCGTAGAGGAAACGGGTGTTTTGATCAATATTATTTTCCCATTCACTGATGTCGAAGGAGTTGGCTACCTGGCGCCAGGTAATGTTGCGTTCTTTTTCTTTCCTGACTGCAAACTGCTGGAAGGTACCACCGTAAACCTGGGGTGGAGCGACGAAGTTGATCGGCCCGGAGGGGTCTTTTGGGTTGGGCAGAAGAAAGGGATCAACGGCGGTCTGAATAGCAGCCATTCCGGATGCGGTGGCAATGCAGGAGGTTTCCTCCTTAGAGCCGTATCCTTCCAGGAGGGCTAAAACTCCTTCCAGGTAGTACATGCTTGGATTGGCAATTCGTGAATAACACCATGTTGGTATCTGGTAGGATAGGGCTGCTTCCATTTCATCTGAATCACGATAAGTCTGCGAGGTAGACATGTAAACCGGTTCGATGATTGAGCCCTGGTTGAAATCCAGGGCTTCCTGCATTGAATAAACACCATGTACTGCGATCGTATCGAACCGGCACTTTCTCATTTCCTGCAGGTAATTCTGATGCCACTGGTTGGAACGATCAGCTGCTTCCCTGTACTTATTATCTTCTTGTCGCTGCATTTTAACCTCCCCCTACTCCAAGGTAGAAATATGATTTTGATGGAAAAACAATATCATAATTTATAAATATTAGTCAACTAAACCATACAGTCAGTTCTAATAAAAACGCGGGTATGAAGGGACATAAGTTAAAGGCAAAAAATATAGCATGTCTTACCAGTTGCTCAGATCTATTTTTACAGGCAGGTATTAATAAAAAACATTAGGAATATGAAAGTATTTCTCGCTGTCCTGAATTGCCCCGGTGTGCAATGGTAAAGTTGAAGCTTTTGAAGTCGGCGTTCAGGACTGCGCTGTGTTCTTTGTGCTGCCAGCTTAATTGCAATATGTGAGGTTCGGTATCATAATTGATTTCCAGCCTGCCATCAAAGGCAGGTGAAGTATTGCGAAGCCTGATCATATCAAGCTGGTCCAGCACCAGTGGCCATTTAAGGCCTTCTGTTATGTCCTCAATACTAAGGTTGGTGCGGTTAATTTCCTTATGCCCGGCGGAACCGCCCCTGTCAGCCGCCTCGTAATTGTTTTTGCCGGCAAAAAGATCTAAATACCAGACCTGGGGGATACCGGGCATGAACAGCTGGACTGCCCTGGCCAGGCGCAGCTTGCGCTCGTCTTCACCGAGGGCGCTGAAAAAAGTGGCATTGACCTGGTAGTAAGTAATCTTTTGACCATCTGCACCGTAGAGGTTTTTAATCCGTCCGCCCCTTGAAGTAATCAGGTCCACGATAGCATCTATCCTATGATTGGGCAGCAGGCCGGTTCGCTTTGTATCGTTAATTGTTTTTCCCCTGAGGTCGAGAACGGGGATACCGTCATGGCAGCCAAGCATGTTTATGGTTTGAAGGTTGTGTTTTAAAATATCGCCGATCCATCTTAGCAGGTGTTCTTTAGTGCCTCTTTCCAGCGCGTCGATGATCAGGCCGGGAAAGAAGAAATCATAGACCGGGTAATCTTTTGCGCCAAGTTCTTCATGCAGGCCGCTCCCGTATTCGGCGTGTATCTCCGGAATAATAATCAGATCATATTTATGGGCGATTTCTTTCAGTCTTTCTAAATATGCCCATGTTTCCGGCCGGTTAAAAAAGTTAGATCGCCCCGGTTCTTTGTGCAGGTAAGCGAAGGCATCCAGGCGGACAATCTTTGCCCCGTGGTCCCGCAGTTTGCACAGGGTTTGATCATAGAAGTTCCATACTTTTTCCGAGCGCGCGTTCAAATCAATCTGGCCCAGGTACCTGCGTTTCTGTTCGATTACAGCGATAACTTGTTCCCGGTATTGTGAATAGGCTTCCAGTTCAATTTGATCCGGTGAAGCTCCAGCCTTCAGGGCTTCATTTGCCAGGGCGGCAATCTTGCCGGCAGCGGTCTGATTAATTCCCGGAATATCTGCTATCTCGGAAGGTTGTACTTCGTCAAAACTGATTTCCTGGTAAAAGGTGTTCCAGAAAAAACGATCTGAATGATCAGGAAAGCGGATTTTCATGACCGGAAGTCCCGGTTTACGCATGAACAGTTTATCCAAATGCTCCGGGTTCGGAATTACGCAGCCATCTTTGCCTACAGTGCCGTGATCCTGCCAGAATGTGTTCCAGTCAATAAAGAAGTCAA
>SKZS01000191.1 GCA_007127255.1 Syntrophomonadaceae bacterium
ACGGCAATTATCGGTTGTGGAAATACCATGTTCATAATTATCGCCTCCCGATGCGCTTAGATCGCAACAACTACTACAGTAAAAATAAAAGACTGGTTACTAAAATAGCACCAATCACTATTAATACAAGGTATAAATCAAAATCAATGTTCGATACACTAAAGGTCTCAAACCTCTTATCTCCACGTGAACTATAGTCAAACTTAAATAAAACCATAAATACTCTTCTCAGGAAGTGCCATATGTTCCCAAACACAAGGTTTACTATTCCCAACCAAAAATCGTATACAGAATCCCAGATCTTCGCAACAGTATTAACTATTTGTGCTCCCAGGGTATTTAGAACCTGGCCGTCCAGATACGCTGTGCCTGCCGAAGTTTTTTCCAGCAGTACCGGCATGCCGTGAAAACCACTGTTAAGTTTATTGTCTACATTGCTGCCGGTTTTAGTAAATATAATATTAAGGCCGGCTGTAACCGGTTTATATAAAGAGCGTTCTACACTTAAATATGAAGGCGGCTCATAATTAAAGATATTTTTCCATTTAAATAAAATATAAAACCCGGTTCCCAACGCAAGCCCAATAGCAATACCATAAAGATCTTCCGGATACCAGACACTTGTATTGGCAGTGTAATCCAAGTAATACTGCGAATAAGTAAAGGTATCGGCCATGGGCATTACTATGTTTTTCAGAATATATGGTGAAAACAAACCCAGAAAGCTAATCACACAGATAAATGAAACAGCTATACCTCTTTCAATCCATGTTTCGCGGGTACCGCCGCTTTCCAGTTTAGCTGTTAAATCATCGCTTTGAGATCCGAGAAAAATGGAAATGAAAAGCTTGGCAATATAGCAAACGGTTAAGCCACTGGTCAGCATAAACAGTTTTTCGGCAAGCCATAGATCCCAAAGAAACTGGTATTCATAAGCATATACAATGGCATGGTGAAGAAGGGTTTTGCTGACATAACCGTTAAACCCCGGTATGCCCATAATGCCTGCCGCACAGACGGCAAAAGCAGCAAATGTAAAGGGGAATTTACGCCACAGGCCACCCAGTCGATCCAGGTTTTTCTCATGCAAGCGGGCATAGATTACCCCGAATAAAATAAACATTCCCGACTTAAAAAAGGCATGGTTAATAATATGATAGGAGAAACCACCAAAACCCATCGGCCCGTCATAACCAAGATATCCGGCTGCGCCGACACCCATCAGGATATAGCCCATCTGGCTGACACTGCTGTAGGCCAGAAGCCGTTTGGCATTATTCTGTAAAACAGCCATCACAGCAGCTAAAAGCATAGTAATAATCCCGATCCAGATAATAATATGACCGAAGCTGCCGGTGTAAGACCACAGGTTGCTTTCAGCCATGTTTTGTGCAGGACTGTAGAGCATTGTTGAGACCCTGATGATACCGTAAGCCCCGGTTTTGATCATGATCCCGGAAAGAAGTCCGCTGGCCGGAGAAGGTGCTACGGGATGAGCCTGGGGCAGCCAGATGTGCAGCGGAATCATCCCGGCTTTAACCCCAAAACCTATGATCATCAGGATAGCTATTAATGCAGCCAATTCCTTAAGAGCTGCTATTTCCTGCAGCATCGGAGCTATTGTCACAGAACCTGTAAAGGCGTTAAGGAGAATAATCCCGCTCAGTAATGAGAGACCTCCGATAATTCCAAGATACAGGTAATTCCCGCCGGCCGAAATTGCTTCATCGGTTTGAACATGGACCACCAGGGCATAGGCCGCTAAAGTCATTAATTCGAAAAAGAGAAAGAGACTTAAAAAGTCTCCACATAAAAAAACTCCAATACAGCCGCCAAGGGAAAGTATAAAAAAAACATAATAACGGGTTTGTTTATCCTCATGTTTCATGTATGGGATAGAAGCAAGTGTGGCCAGCAACCAGATCAAAGCTGTAAACAAAGCAAATACGCTGCCGAAAAAATCAATCCTAAAGCTCATCGCTACACCGGCAAGGGAAGGCAAATCATAAAATACGGTGTAACCTTTGGCCACAGTTATAAACAGTATTAAGGAAAGAACGAAAACAGCAGCGGCTATAACTACAGCCAAAGTATTGCGCATGAGGTCTGATTTTAAGCCAGCCAAACCGATAAAAAGGGAACCGATAATCGGTATAAGCACAATCAGCAGGGGAAGCACGCTTTCGACTTTCATTCCAGTGATCTCTATTACGAAGATATCTGCCATTAGCTAACCCCTTTATGAAATTAAAACAATCAAAACCTTTTATTCGCTTTTCGAGTTCTATTTCCTTCTTTTATATCAGTTTTTATACAATTTATTAGATCGTTACAAAAAATAAAAACAACTTGACAGAATCAATAAAATGAATAAAAATAGAGTAGCAGGAAAAGTGATTTATTCTTTCTTTTCCGAAAGAAATTTTAGGGCAATTTTTTTTGTTCACTATTGTGAATATTTGAACTTGCTAAATTTTCTAAGCGTTCTATAGATAAACACTTTTTAAAATCATTAAAACCAGACAACTGCTATTGGAAAGGGGCGAAATAGAGAATGCACGATTATGCCACAAGGGTAGTTTTCCGTTATATGCTTCTTTTCGTTCTTCTTTACGGAGTGTATGTCGTTATGCATGGTCATATATCTCCAGGTGGCGGCTTTTCCGGGGGAATGATTATCGGCCTTGGTTTGCTTCTTTATATCCTTATCTTCGGTCAATTGTGGAATATGAGTTTTCGCAGGATGATCCTTGACTCGGCAATCATTTTCGTTGGAATCGGGGGTATCCTGGAAGTTTTAAAATTTATTATACCCCATGAGCATGGCCCGATAGGCGTACCCGGAACCCTTTTCAGCGTGGGCATCATATCTGTATCGAACTTTGGTATCGGCATCCTGGTAGCCAGCACCATCCTGGGCGTTTACTATATGATCAGCGAGGAGGAGTAGCTTTGGACCTCGAGCTTATCTTATTAAACTTTCCTTATGTAGTTGCAATCATTTTATTTTCCATGGGCACCCTGATCGTTTTAACCCAGGCCAACCTGGTAAAAAAAGTAATCGGCATTAATATTATGGAAACATCCATATTTCTTTTCTTTATTGCCGTCGGCAATATGCACGGAGGGGTCCCTCCTATTTACGATCCGGCATACCCGGAAGCTCTCTATGTTAACCCTCTTCCGTCAGTTATGATGCTAACCGGTATTGTAGTCAGCTTTAGCGTAACCGCTTTTGCGCTGGCCCTGATCGTAAAACTATACATTTATTACGGAACAATCAGTGCGCCAAACTTTATGAAATTAAAATAGAGGTGACTCCCTAATATGGACATAATAGGCATGGATGCATTAAAAGTCCTTCCTTTTTATTGCGTTATCATCCCCCTAATTGCCTCTTTTTGTATGCCAGTGCTGGCAAGATGGAAGAAAGAATTCTGCGCCCCGCTGACTACTGCGGTTACAGCGGCCGTCTTCATTATTACTATTATCATCGGAAATCATGTTATAAAGGGCAGGGCAATCAGCTATGCAGTAGCAGGATGGAGGGCCCCCTGGGGCATTGAAATATTGGTTGACCCTCTCTCCGCTGTAATGATAATGCTTATT
Organism: Syntrophomonadaceae bacterium; assembly: GCA_007127255.1. Taxonomy (GTDB): domain Bacteria; phylum Bacillota; class Dethiobacteria; order DTU022; family DTU022; genus T3SED10-7. Next base: position 3,610 of record SKZS01000191.1, read on the forward strand.
TCCGGTATATCCCTGTGCATTATGGTTTTCAGCTTTACTGCTATTAAGTATGAACTGGAACGAATAGTAACCGGCTGGTTTTACACCGCATTTTTACTCTGCTTCTCGGGGATGATTGGGCTGGTAATATCCAACGATATTTTTAATATGTACGTGCTGATTGAGATTGCCGGAATCAGCGCCTGCGCACTGGTTGCAGCCAAGGGCACACGCCTTTCCACCGAAGCAGCCTTAAAGTACCTGCTGCTGGCAACAGTTGGTTCAGGTTTTATCCTCTTCGGAATTGGTTTTATATATATGATTACTGGACACTTAAATATAACTTTTATAGCTATGGAATTGGCCCTAATCAAGGACCAGTACCCGATTTTAATATGGACCACGCTAAGCTTTTTTGTAGTCGGTTTCGGGGTCAAGGCCGCCCTGTTCCCCCTACATCTATGGCTGCCCGACGCCCACTCTTCAGCGCCTTCTCCTTCAAGCGCAATTTTATCCAGCCTGGTTGTTAAGGTCTATATTATCGCCTTTGTAAAGATTCTATTTATTGCTTTTGGTTTGGAAATATTCCATGAAACATACATCCGTCAACTGATTATAGTTCTTGCGGTTCTTGCCATGCTGGCAGGTTCCTTTTTTGCCTTTGTGCAAATTGAATTGAAAAGACGTCTCGCTTACTCAACAGTAGCCCAGGTTGGCTATGTTTTTCTCGGTATTGGTCTTGGAACTCCATGGGGCCTGGCCGCTGGAATGCTGCACATAGTCGTTCATGCTTTTATGAAAACCTGCCTCTTCCTCTGTGCCGGCGCTATAGCTTACCAGACCGGACGAAAAAAAGTAAACGAATTTGCCGGCATGGGTTACCTGATGCCGGTAACCATGGGCGCGTTTACCGTTGCTGCCTTTTCCATGGTTGGCATCCCGCTCTTTGGCGGTTTTATCAGCAAATACGGTCTGGCACTCGGCAGCCTTGAAGCCGAAATGCCCCTTTTGATCCTGGTTATTGTTCTAAGCGGGTTATTAAACGCTACTTATTATTTCCCAATTATAGGACAGGCTTATTTTTCACAGGATGAAAGCACTGGAGATAACCATGGAGGGGATAAGAAGAAGTTTAAGCGGGATGATATTCCCCTCAGCATGTTAGTACCAATTGTTATTGTTGCCCTCGGGGTTATCTACCTGGGCATTTTCCCCGGCACCATTCTGAAATTTATTAACCTGACTGTTTCTGTGTTGCTCTAAATAACCGTTAAACCGGTGGGAGGTGATTGATGTGCTTCGAAGAATGAAGGGCGACCTGGTGGGATCAATATTTATATTCATTCTACTGATGGTATTCTGGCTGCTTATATCAGCCAGTGCTGACTGGCAGCACATCCTGGTTGGAGCTATATTCAGCTTTATCCTGACAGTCTTTTGGACCAACTTAAATATCTCTGAAGAATATAAAACAGAATTTACAATTAAACAGTTATTCTTGTTAATCATATATTTTATACACCTGGCTAAAGAAATTGTCCTCGCTAACATTACTGTCGCAATGATTGTGCTAAACCCCAACCTGCCAATTTCTCCCGGCATGGTTATCATGCGCTGTGACCTGAGAAGAAGCCTGATCAGGGTGCTTTATGTTAATTCAATTACCCTCTGTCCCGGGACAATCACTGTTGAACTGGAAGACAATTTGTTAATTGTTCATGCCTTTACCAGGACTTATGCGGAAGAACTGGAGCACTGGCCGCTCTATCAAAAGCTATTAAAGATTGAGGATGTGTATAAGAAGTGATAAATACGGTACTTTATATTATAGTTGTTGGTCTGGTGATAATATCCCTGGTAGCCATTATCCGGGCTTACTACGGACCTACAGTTCTTGACAGGATGGTCGCCATGAATGTTATTACCACTAATGTCGTTATGATTATTTTAATGTTTGCCTACATTGATCGCAGTTTCTACTACATCGATGTTGCATTTGTATTTGTAATCGGCGTTTTTATTGGCACTTTGTGCATTTTAAAACTTCTGCGAGAAGGACATATTATCTGATTAGTGGCTTCTATAAGCCATGAACCGGGGTGAATACAATGGTACTACAGTATATTGCGATAATTTTCCTGTTCGGCGGTTTCTTCTTTCTGCTGGTTGGAGTCGTGGGACTGCTAAGGTTACCCGATGTTTATACCAGGATGCACGCTATGGGCAAGTGCGATACCCTGGGAGCAGGCTTAATGCTGATTGCCTTGATGCTGTTAATCGGCGACCTGACCAATATAACCAAGCTGCTGCTAATCGGAGTTATGATCGCAACCATCAATCCAATTATTACTCACCTGATCGCCAAGACTGCCTACAACAGGGGAACACCAATGGCAGAAGGTAGTTTTTTAATTAACGAATATGTCGCTTCCCAGCGCCGCAGGAGAAGGGAACAGGTACAAACGATTAAGAAAGGAGATGAGAGCAGCAAATGATCGATATTCTAATATTTTTACTGCTTATTGTTCTCATCGCTACAGCCTTCTCGATTTTTATTTTTAATGATTTGCTCTACATTGTGATTATTTTTGGCGCCTACAGCATGGTTATGTCTTTGATCTGGCAGCAGCTTAATTCGCCGGACCTGGCCATAACCGAAGCGGCGATTGGTATTGGAATGACCGTTTTGTTAGTAACTGTAGTAACTAAAGTGGGGAGGCGGCCGCAGTGAAAAATTTTCAACGTCTTCTGTTTTTTGGCATGTCTTTTCTGCTGGTAGCAATGATTGCTTTCATGCTGATGCTTGCCGTTACTGAAATGCCTGTTTACGGAAACCCCGAAAATCCGACCTTTAACATTGTCTGGCAGCGTTATGTTTATGAGGGTGTAAAAGAAAGCGGGGGCACCAACCTGGTATCCAATGTTTTACTGGATTACAGGGGTTATGATACTTTAATGGAGTCAACCGTGCTTTTTGTCACTGTTGTTTCAATTATGCTGGTCTGGGGAACCACCGCAACCAGTCAAAAGGAAAAAGAAGAGCTGGAAAAAGAAATGAAAAAACAAAAGAAAAAGAAAAAACAAGAGCCAGAACCTGGCCTTGAGGATACCGACTAATATTATAAGCTTAACCTGGAATTCATTTCTTTTCTGAAACATAGTAATTAACACCATGCAGGGTGTTACCCAGGTAAGATTAATAAAATAGCTTATTCAGTCACGCTAAAATATATTTATTTTAAAATAATGTTATAACAATTAATGCCGTAAGGAGATTACTATTAAATATGGATCGCATAGTCTACCTGCCTTTATTCCTAATTGTTTTTCCTTTTTTCGGCGCCCTGCTTTCAAGCTTAATCCCTGAAGGAAAAGACCGCATCCGCAATCCTTTTGTCGTTTCTATTAGTTTGATTAGTGCTGTTGCAACAGTTTTCGTCCTTTACTATTTCTATCATTTTGGAAGCTGGGAACTGTTAATTCACCAGATTGCTCCAGGACTGGAAATAAAGCTGCGCATGGAACCATTTGCCGCGCTTTTTGCAGGTGTGGCAGGTATTCTCTGGTTTTTTGCCGTTCTTTATTCGACCGGATATATGGCCCATGAACATAACCGCCGCCGTTATTATATTTTTTACCTGCTGTCATTAAGCATGACAATGGGCATTGCCTTTTCGGCAAACCTGCTTACCCTTTATCTTTTCTATGAATTTTTAACTATCTTTACTTATCCGCTGGTTATTCATGAAGGCAATAAAGAAGCAAGGGAAGCAGGCATTAAATATATTATATACAGCTTTCTTGGGGCAGGCCTGATTTTAACCGGACTAGTTTTAACTTACGGAAATATGGGCACACTGGAATTTGCCCAGGGCGGCATAGTTGACCTGTCTACCGGTACGCTAAGGATGTGGCAGATTGCTTTTCTTTGCTTCATTCTCGGTTTCGGGGTAAAAGCCGCTATTATGCCCCTGCATGCCTGGCTGCCCTCGGCTATGGCCGCACCGACTCCCGTCAGCGCCCTGCTTCATGCTGTTGCCGTTGTTAAATCCGGTATCTTTGGTATTGTCAGGGTAATGTATTCAGTTTTCGGTATTACAGCCCTGGTTGGCTTGCAGCTTGGTTTCTTTGTTGCCGCCCTGGTTTCTGTGACCATCCTGACAGCTTCGATTATTGCCATGCAGCAGGATGTTTTAAAACGAAGACTTGCCTATTCAACAATAAGCCAGCTTGGCTATATCACCCTTGGCGCAGGATTATTTAACATGATCGGCCTGACAGGCGGTCTGCTGCATATCATCAACCATGCCATTTTAAAAATCACCCTTTTCTTCTGTGCAGGGGCGATTATTACCGTTACAGGAAAAAAGAAAATCAGTGAACTAAACGGGCTCGGCAAGCAGATGCCGCTGACTATGATTGCTTTTACAATTGCCGCTATCGGCATGATTGGCATCCCTCCCATCAATGGCTTTATTTCTAAATGGTACCTGATACAGGGCAGCCTTGAAGCGGGCGCACCCATTTTTGTTGCCGTTTTAATTGGCAGTGCACTTTTAAACGCAGCTTATTTCCTGCCAATTGTCATTGCCGCTTTCTTTAAAGAGGGGCAGTTTAAGAAAGAAAAGGGGCCGGAGGCGCCTCTTTCCATGCTCATACCGATCCTGGTCCTGGTTATAGGATGCCTTGTCGTTGGGATAGGCCTGGAGCTAACAGTTCCTTACCTGCATAGTATTGCTGAATACCTGTTCTTTTCAGGAGGTAATTAAATATGCCCCAGGAAATATTCTCTTATTTGCCCCTTATCGCTGTAGTTATTCCCCTGATATCTTTTGTAATGATCATGTGTGCCAAAGACCTTGCCTGGTGGCGCAACGCCTGGTCTCTAACAGGCAGTACAGGTACACTTGCTGCAGTTGCCTTCATGTATCAGCATCTTTCCCTGGGACAGGCGCTGATTTTTAAAGTGCCAATGATCGTAACCCCTTATAATTTTTTCTTTCGCGTCGATGAATTCGGATTTCTGATTGCCCTGATTACATCCTTTATCTGGCTTGCTGCAACCATTTTTGCCCTGGAGTACATGAATCATGAAGAAAACCGTGGTCGCTTTTTTGCCTTCTTTATGCTTACCTTAAGCGGAACAGTCGGCGTTCCCCTGGCCGGCGATTTGCTGACCCTGCTGCTTTTCTTTGAAATAATGTCGCTGGCATCGTACGTTTTAGTTGTTCATACCCAGACCGAGGAAGCTTTCAGCGCCGGCAACCTTTATCTCTACCTGGGTGTTTTCGGCGGTATGTGCCTGCTAACCGGGATGGGAATTTTCTACTATAATGCAGGTTCCCTGGCAATTACTTCCCAGGCCGCATTAATGGAAGGCCTGGACAGTTACTATATTGCTGCGGCAGTATTAATGATTTTGGGATTCGGCATTAAAGCCGGTATGGTGCCGGTCCACATCTGGTTACCCAGGGCCCATCCTGTTGCTCCTGCTCCAGCCAGTGCCCTGTTATCCGGTTTAATGATTAAAGCAGGCGCTTACGGTATTATTCGCATTATCTCCATGATCTATACCCCTGACAGCAGCACTATGGTTATGGAAACCCTGTCTTCTGGTGCAGTTAACTTATGGAACCAGGTGTCAGAAGCAGGCTATATCATTATCTGGTTTGGAATTGCAACCATGTTCTTCGGCGCTTTTTTAGCTGTAATCCAGAACAACATAAAAAAACTGCTGGCCTGCAGCAGTATCAGTCAGATTGGTTACATTATCATGGGTGCCGGTGTAGGAGCTTATATGGGCTATGATGGGGCTATGGGTGTCGGTGGAGCAACTTACCACATTTTTAATCATGCCTTCTTCAAATCAACCCTCTTCCTCGCTGCAGGAGCGATCGTTTACCTGACAGGCGAACTGGATATACGCAAGCTGGGTAACTTAAAAAAGAAAATGCCCTTTACTGCTGTTGTTGTTTTAATTGCTTCTCTTGGCATTGTCGGCATGCCGCTCTTTAATGGTTATGCCAGCAAAACCCTGCTACACCACGCTATTGTAGATGCTTATGCATATAACAACGTTTACGCTCTCTATTTTGCAGAATGGATCTTTACTCTTACCAGCGCAGGGACGGTCTGTTATTTTCTAAAGTTCCTTTACTTCACGTTTTGGAGGCCGGCACCCGGTGACCAGGAAGGTAAGGTCATAAAAACAGAGCCTATACTGATGAAAGTGGGCATGGGCACCCTGGCCGTTAGCATGGTCTTAATCGGAACCTCCCCTTACTTTGTATTAAACAACCTGGTAGGCCCGACACTTAATGCCTTTGTTCTTGATTCTTACCTGGTTCAATATTTTTTGGATATTAACTTATTTTACCTGTCAGATCTAGTCGCTGTCGCCCTCGCCCTCGTTCTTGGCGCTGTTCTATTTTATCTTCTTTCTAAATATACCAATATATTTAACCTGCAGATTCCACACTGGCTTGGGCTGGAATACCACGGCGCGCTTATCGGCAAGCTGGCTGTCCTGCTTTGGGGTTTTATAACACTGCCATTTGTTGCCGTGCAAGATTTATTCGGGGCCCTATCAGACTTCCTTTACAAGCGGGTCTTTCTATTCCTGCAAAACGTTGATTACCGTCCGGGAGAGGCAGCCATTTTTAAATCGATTAATATAAGCAATATAGAGTTCGATATGGTTCTGGTCATTATTGCCTTAAGTTTAATCCTTACAATCGCCTTTTACCTGCGCTTTGGCCTTACCCTTTTCGGATTTTAGCAGCAGTCCTAACGCAAGGCTAGCTGCCATACTATCTCTTATGCTTAGAAGGTTCTACCAGTTAACAGCGCTGTTGTTCCAGGTAGCTCGGACAAATACCCAACAGGGAAATTATTCTTACATCAAACATTTGCCTTAAAATAGAAAGCTGCTGGATATAAATCCAACAGCTTTCTTATCTTACCGGATGTTCTATTGCAGCTACATTCTAAGCTATTTATAGTGTTTCATATATTTCTAACATTAATGTTTCAGATTATGCTTAATTAATGTTATAAATTCCGGTTAGATTCTACTACCCTGTCTTTTTTTCTGCCATTGGCACTTCAACAGCTTTGATTTTTCCGAAATGCGAACGCGATGTCATTCTTTCAATCATAGGAACAAAAGCATTCATGATCAAGATTGCAAATGCCACACCTTCAGGAATCAAGAAGCCAACCCTGAAAACAACAATCAGGATTCCGATGCAAATACCGAAAATGATTTTACCCTTATTGGTAAAGGGACTGCTCACCCAATCGGTAGCCATGAAGAAAGCACCAATTATAATACCGCCCGTTACCAGGTGATAAACCGGGTTTTCTCCGGTTATCAGGGTTAAAACAATAACGGTAGCCAGGATGGATACCGGTATCTGCCAGCTGATATGTTTCTTGTAGAACAGGTATGCTGCTCCAATTAATAAGGCAAGAGGTGACACCTCTGATAATGCACCGGCAGGAAAAGCTACAAAGAGCTCTGCAACCGACGGCATTTCCATTCCGGCCCTCATCATAGCTAATGGAGTAGCCTGGGTAATTGTATCCAGCGGACCTAAATTAATATGCAGGGGCTGGAACCACTGGTTCACATAAGCATATGCAGGTGCCAGTATAACCAGGGCAACTCTACCGAACAGGGCCGGGTTAAAACGGTTCCATCCGAGACCGCCAGCCAGCTCCTTGGCTATACCGACTGCTATAAAGGTAGCCAGCGCAGCCTTATACCAGGGAGTAGTAGCCTGAAAGAGCATTGCGACAAACAACCCAGTTAAAAGGGCGCTCCAATCATAAAGTGTCGGTTTCTTGTTCATCAGCTTTCTGAACAACAGCTCAGTCAGGGCAGCCGTTATCAGGCAAACAGCAACTGTCAGCACTGCGTATGCTTGAAAAAAGTATATAGCTACCAGCGTAACGGGCATTAAAGCGATGAAGACATCACGCATGGCCTTCGATATCGTTTCGTCACTTTTAATATGTGGTGACGGTGTTGCAATAAACTTCTTCATCTCGTTCACTACATTTTACCTCCTTTTCCCCATCATTTTTATTACTTGCTCACCATTTCCTGGATCAGCGGTTTCATGCTCTGGACCAGTTGAGTAATTGGTCTTTTTGAAGGACATACATAAGCGCATATTCCGCACTCGATACAGTCCATCGTATTCCATTGATCTGCTTCCTCAACCATGCTGGCCTCACAATAAATGCTGATCTGGTTCGGGTAGAGCAACATGGGGCAGTGCTCCACACACTTGCAGCACCGTACGCAATCAGAGTAATCCATATCCTGAATCGCCATAT
>SKZS01000015.1 GCA_007127255.1 Syntrophomonadaceae bacterium
CGCAAAGGAAAAAGCATGGGCCAGGAAAGGCTCAACTTTAAAACAAGATTACAAATTGAAAGGAGAAATAAGATTGGCTAAGAAAAGTGTGTTGGATTTTATCAGGATGAAGAAGGATGGCGAGAAAGCAGCCTGGATAACCGCCTATGATTTTCCAACAGGCATGTTTGCAGAACAGGCCGGTATGGATATGGTTTTGGTTGGAGATTCAATGGGCATGGTTCTTCTTGGTTACAAGGATACAATGCCGGTAACCATGGAAGACTGCCTGGCTCATTGTAAGGCGGTGCGAAGGGGAGCGCCGAAAACCTGGATAATCGGTGATATGCCCTTCGGCTCGTACCAGACCAGTGATCAGGATGCTGTCAGGAATGCGGTCCGTTTCTTAAAAGAAGCCGACATGGATTGCATAAAATTGGAAGGTGGTGTTCGTGTAGCCAGCCGTATTAAGGCCATAAATGATGCCGGTATCCTGGTGATGGGCCACCTGGGGTTAACCCCGCAAAGTTCGGGGCAGCTGGGCGGTTTTAAGGCCACCGGTCGGGATGTAAAGACAGCAAGAGCGTTAATAGAAGATGCCCTGGCAGTTCAGGAAGCAGGAGCTTACTCTGTATTAATTGAGGCTGTTGCCCCGGAACTAACCGGATTTCTAACCAAAAAACTGGATATTCCCGTCTATTCAATTGGTGCGGGCATAGAATGCGATGGCCAGCTGCTTATTTGTGGTGATATGCTTGGGCAGTTTCAGGCCTTTACGCCAAAGTTTGTAAAGGTTTATGCTAATATTGCAGAAACTACTGTAGATGCTTTTAAACAGTTTGTATCGGAAGTAAAAAACGGTGAGTTTCCGACAGAAGACCACGTCTATCCACGCAAAGACAGCCTGGAAGACTTTCAAAAACTGTTTGACGAGTATAGTTAGGTATTGCTTCAGTACAGGATTTTTTGCCCTGTTAGTTTTGCTGTGTTTTGCTGAAGAAGGCACCCCGGCATTAATTTAATCTGGCAGGTATCAAAACAATATAAAGGGAGGATGATTAAAATGTCATTCGAAAAGATTGAAAAGTATATTGAAGAGAAAACCAACTTTCCGCTGCGGGACCGCTATGATTTGCCAACATCACCGCATACATTTCCCGATGGTTCACATTACCGGACCGAGATTGCCGGCATGGAAACCGTTGAAAACTTAGAAATCATGGTTCGTGAAGCAGAGAAGAGAAAGGTTCCGGTTCACCGGGCTATATCCCTGGTCCGGGGAGCAGCGATGATGGATTTTGCTGAACTGAAAGAATTTGCCCGCGTAGCGGCGCAGAATAAATTAGAGGTTATTATTAACCCGCTGCCAAGCAGGGGTTGGGACAACGGGCGGCAATATGTGACTGCTGAAGGTTATGTATCCGGTATGCGGCTCAGAGGAAGCGATAAAGTTTATGAATGGTTAAAAGAACTTGATCGCTGCCTGGAAGCCGGAATACGCGGTTTTCTTATCCCTGATGAGGGTCTGATGGACCTGGTTGCCAAGATGAGAAAAGACGGAGTATTTCCTGATGATGTGAAATTTAAGGTATCTGTATTTGCAGGACATGGTAGCCCTTATGGGGCGAAGCTGCTGGAAGATATGGGCGCTGATAGTTTTAATCCGCTTGGCGATCTCACCCTTCCCATGTTAGCTTCGATAAGAAGCACGGTTAAACTGCCTCTGGATATATATGTTAGTCTTGTTGAATCTATGGGTGGTTTCCAGCGCTATCATGAGTGTGGAGATATTGCCCGGATTTGCTCACCTGTATACTTTAAGATTGAACCCGGCCGCTCCGAAGCAGAAATGTATAATTCGTGGGTTGACAACACTTTGCTAAACCATTTGGCCGCGCACCGGGTAAAAATTGCCCAGATCTGCATGGAATGGGTAGAACGTTCCGGCTTTGATTTAGTTATGAAAAATGGTGGAGACGACCTTTCTATTCCCAAACCTTAATTTCTGTGTAATGAATAAAATATTACCAGCGGAAATGGTGTTAGAAGAGGTAAGAGAAAAAATAGAAAGGGTTTGATTTTATGAGTGCGAATCCACTGGATACGGCATTGTATACTCTGAAGCAAGCGGCTGAGTTAGCCGAGATTGATCCAAAAGTAACCGAGTTGTTAAGCGTTCCGAAACGGACCATGGAATTTACTTTTCCCATGCGTATGGATAATGGTGAAGTTCGGATTTTTACTGCTTACCGGGTTCACTGGTGTGATGCCCTGGGTAACTTTAAGGATGGAACCAGGTTTACGGGAAACCTGACCCTGGATGAGTTAAAGGCCCTGGCTTTGTGGATGACTATTAAACACGGAGTGGGTGGCATTCCTGCCGGTGGTGGTAAGGGAGGCATTGTAGTCGATCCCGGTGAACTGAGTAATTGGGAATTAGAAAGGCTTTCCCGCAGCTTTATGCGCCATCTGCCTATGAAGGGAGCCTGGGTAGATGTGCCCGGTGCTGATATAGGCACAAGCGAACAGACCCAGGCCTGGATGCTTGACGAGTATGAGTCAATTACAGGTTGTCACAGCCCTGCGGCAGTTAATGATAAACCGGCTGCAGTAAGCGGGACTTTAGGCAGCGCTGAAGCAACCGGACGGGGCGTATATTATGTTTTCGAACAGGTAGTTAAAGATTTCGGGTTTTCCAAAGATTGCAGTGTAGCTGTACAGGGTTTCGGAAAAGTTGGGTCGGTTTTAGCTGAGCTCCTGAACAAAGATGGCTATAAAGTGACAGCAACAAGTGACATTTATGGCGGTATTTATTCGCCAGATGGTATCGATTGCGCGTTACTGGCTGAACATGTAAGCAAGACCGGGTCGGTTGTTGATTTTCCCGGAACTAAGCCTGTTTCCAATGAAGAACTTTTGGAGCTGGAAGCTGATATATTGGTACCGGCTGCTGTGCAAAGTGTCATTGGTAAAGAAAATGCTCCGCAGATCAAAGCAAAAATGATCATTGAAGCGGCCAACGGGCCGGTTACGCCGGAGGCAGAAGAGTATCTGCAAGGGAAAAAAATCCCGGTTATACCCGACGTATTGGCTAATGTCGGTGGAGCTACAGTCTGTCATTTTGAGCGCATTCAGGGCCTTACTGATGAATACTGGGATCTGGATAGGGTTAATAAGCAATTAAAAGACTGGATTTTAAAAGCTTATGCCCAAATGATTACAACTGCTGAACAAAAAAACACCACTTATAGAATGGCTGCCTGGATGAACGCCCTTTTGAAAATTGAAGCTTCGGTTAAGAAGCGGGGCTGGGTCTAAACGGTTTTAGGGTTAATGGCATATTGCCGCTTTAAGTTTTTGTTAAAAAGGCGGCAATATGCCTGTGTTTAGTAAGGTGGTGATATTTTTTGAAGAATGGATCCCCAGCAGGCAACATCTTTTTCGATAGCGGCGAGATCTGGAAAGCTAAAAGCAGAATAGCCGGTTTTGTAGATAAAACCCCACTTATTTACAGTGCAGGGCTTTCAAATGCTTTCCGGGCTTCAGTGCATCTTAAACTGGAGTTCATCCAGCCAACTCGTTCTTTTAAACTAAGAGGCGCTGCAAATATGATCTTAAGTCTTAGTGAAGAGGAGCGGCAGCAGGGTGTAGCCACATTTTCTACGGGCAATCATGGTTTTGCCGTGGCTTATGTTGCCAAGGAACTGGGCATACCGGCAGCAATTTTTATTTCTGAAAGGGTTCCTGAAGTAAAGGTAAATAACCTGAGAGCCCTGGGAGCAAACCTGGTTATATATGGTGACAATCAGGATGATGCAGAAGAGTATTGTTATAAAAAGGCAAAGGCTGAAAGCTGGAGTGTAGTGGAACCTTTCGATGATCCAAAAGTGATTGCAGGGCAGGGAACTATAGGTCTTGAACTTTTGGAACAAATTCCCGATCTTGACACGGTTATAGTACCGTTATCCGGTGGCGGGTTGATTTCTGGTATTGCGCTTGCTTTGAAAAGTGTACTGCCTCAATCACGGGTAATTGGAGTTTCAATGAAAGGCAGCCCTACAATGTATTACTCCTTAAAAGAAGGCAAACCGGTTATCTTAGAAGAGAAAAACACCCTGGCCGATAGTTTGCTCGGGGGCATAGGTCTTGATAATAAGTATACTTTTCAGCTTGTAAGAAGATACGTTGATAAGGTAATACTGGTAAACGAAGAAGCAATCGCTGCGGGTATGGCTTCGTTATTTAAAAATGAGCGTTTAGCAGTAGAAGGTGCGGCTGCGACGACCATAGCAGCACTTGGAGAGAAGAATCTGATTGAACCAAACAGCCGCGTGGTATTGATTATTTCCGGCAGCAATATTGATAGCAAGTCATTTATCAATGCAATCAAGGCTTATCTTTAAACGGAATGAGGTATGAAAATGATCGAAAAAAAATGTATTAATCCGAAAAGCGCTCCGATACCGGCAGGTCCCTACTCGCCGGCCCTTAAGGTGGGCAATTATTTATTTGTCAGCGGCCAGACTCCCGAAAAACCGGGAACTGACGAATTGGTAGAAGGAGGGATTAAGGTTCAAACAAAACAGGTTTTGGAAAACATTAAAAATATCATTATCGCATCCGGCGGTACAATGGAAAATGTGGTCAAGGTTAATGCCCACCTGCTCGATATTAATGATTTTCAAGATTATAACGAGGTCTATCGAAACTATTTTACAGAGCCTTTCCCGGCCCGGACAACGGTACAAAGTGTAATCCCCGGGGGTGCCCTGGTTGAAGTGGATGTTATAGCTGTATTGCCGCAAAGCAGCTGATGTAATAGTTTTGAGGTTGATCAGGTAGAAAGATTTACTCGCTGGATATAAAAAGGGCATAAAAATTTAAAGAAATCTGGAAGCCGGCCAGGATACCCATGACCGGCTTTAGTTTATTATTCTGGACCCCTATCACGGTTGTTTTTGTTTTACTAATTTTCACGTAGTCGACTATTACCAGCGGAAAATTGCTGCCGCAGGAGTTTTATCGGGCATTTGCTCGGAATCGATAGCGTAAACGCTGCCGCTGGTAGTAAATGTTTTTGCTGCGGCCATGTCTATTAAATCTTCGCTATCATACTGAGGTTCTTCGTTTAAAGTGATTTTTTCGCTTTCCGGGTCGAAATAGCCCCACTGTTGAATTCCTGGCGTAACAAAAAGATCGCTTATCCTGCCGTGATAGGCGGCAGGAAGGATTTCGAGGATATCATTGGAAGTTTTTCCTGTGCCTTTTAACTCATGGTAGCGGTTTTTTGCCGATTGTTCTTTTTGCTGGAAGTAAGGTTTTGCGATTTTCCAGGCTTCATTGTGGAGATCCCGGGCGCTGATATTTTCGGGGTTTCCCTTGATGCTCTCCTCGAATAAAAGGGGATACTTGCTGCTTGTTTTATAGAGCGGAGTGAGGTAATCTACACAGGCCAGAATCAGGGGAGAGTTATGGTCATCAAGCAAGCCCTGGATTTCCCGGTCGATGAACCTGAAAAACTTGAGCAGCCTTTCCCGCATGATGCTGTCTATTTCCCCTCCGTGACCAAAATATACTGCGGTTCGCACTCCACCGGCATCTGGAGCCCCCGTATGAAATTGCAGGAATTGATCAGGAATTTCATCGACAAATTCAACTTCGAATTTTTCGACCAGGCTGCTTAAATCCATTTCTTCGATTGTGCTTTGGGTGCCCCGCAGCAGGCGGGCATCTTTCTGGCTCAAGGCCAGGATATAAAACTGTCCGTCAGAAGATAACAGTTTAAAAAGAGGCTTTAGATGAAAGGACTTTCTGACTACAGACATTTCTTCGAATTGCAAAGGTAAGCGGTAAAACCGTGTAAAGCCGTTTGAAATGAAGTAAGCCAGGCCTTCACTTTGGTTGGCCCAGTAATAGCTGTCTCCAATAAGCTTTTTTGCGGGTTCAAGAATGTTGTTTACTTCTGAGGTTTCAAGGCTCCAGCCAGTTAACTGCTCCTCAGCTTTAGCCAGAAGGTTTTTGAAGCGGGTGGAATTTTCTTTAGCTCTTTCTCTGCCTTTTTGAGTCGGCATGTAAATGGAAACACATGGTGCTGTTTCTTCCTGTCCTAAGAGAAGCTCCACTTCACTTTTATTTAATCGTTCCATTTAATCGTCCTCCTTATTAATGCTTTTTAAGAAAACGGGCAGTCAAGGTAATTGGCTTTTTTATAACACGCCTATCTTCAACATTGATCTGAGGCAAAGTAAGGTTTGAACTGCAGACACTGGCAAAGCAAAAAGTTATCTCGTTTCATCACTTTTTACTTCTTTACCTTTATTATAACTTATTGACAGTGGGCTTCAACCATATTTGCTGTTTTATCAGGTATGATTTTAAAGCAGCAGGGTTATTCCGAGATCATTACACCACAAGACCCCGGCAAGGCTTTCCAACATTAAGCACCTGCCTGGTTGATTAAGTAACAGAATATTGGTATAGTTTATAAAAAAGGATGGAGGCTTAAAAAATGCAGCGCATCTTACTGGCGGTTGATGGCTCGGAATATACAGATAAAGTTGTGGAAAAGGGTCTGGTTTTAGCAGAAGGAGTTAATGCGGAGGTAACAGTTGTAACTGTTGTTGGAGAATATGTTTTTAGTCCCCGGGTTAGTTTACAGTTTTCCGATGATAACTGGGATCGGATCAACAAGCATCTGAAGGAAGAGGCTGAAGAAATTGTCGAAAAAGCAGCCAAACCTTTCAAGGATAAAGGGTTGACTGTGAAGACTAAAGCAGTAATTAGTCACCAGGCTCCTGCTGATGCTATTTGTGAACTGGCCAGAGAAGGTGATTTTGATTTAATTGTTATTGGAAGTCGCGGGCTGAGAGGGGTCAAGGAGTTGTTCCTGGGAAGTGTCAGTAACAAGGTGGCTCATATGGGCTGTACCAGTGTCCTGATAGTAAAATAAAATCTTAAGTAAATTTAAATTTTTTATAGAGGAGTGAAGGTAATGTACAAAATTCTGGTGGCAATTGATGGCTCGGATCATTCGGAAAAAGTTATCGAAGAGACTATAAAAATTGCAAAAGCTTTAGAAGCAGAAGTAACTGTACTGAACGTTACAGGAGAATACGATTTTAAAAGTACAATTAGTATTCATATGTCCGATGATTACTGGGAGCAGGTTAAGAAAAATATGAAAGAAGAAGCAGAAAAAATTGTAGGTAAAGCCGCCGAAAGATTAAAAGAACAAGGGATAAATGCAAAAACAGAGGTTTTGCTTGGTAAGCAGTCGCCTGCGGATGGAATTTGTAAAATGGCGGATCGGGGGGACTTCAACCTGTTAATTATGGGCAGCCGACGGGTGCGAGGCCTCAAGGAGGCTTTCCTCGGTAGTGTAAGCAATAAAGTATCTCACTGTACAGAGAAAAATGTATTAATTATCAAGTAGCAGTTATAGGGCATCTAGTCTTATTTAAGTTTTTAAGCCTGCGCTCCAGACTTTGGTAAAGAGCGCAGGCTTTCTGTTTTAAACAAGCAGTTGCATATCGATATCCATATTGTTTGGTGGATTTAAACTTCTTTCTCTGCGTCAGGATTGATTCCTTCACTGATTGAACTGTTTACTTTTTGCATAAACTCACTAAACTCGTTCTGGGCTCTGGCATAAGCCTGAATTGTCAGGTTAGTATCCATTTTGCTTTTTAAGTCATTAAACTGCTGAATTTGTTCTTCGCTGGGCTGTACTCCTGACTGTTGTGCAAATTGAATCTGCTGCTGCAGTTCCTGGATCTCCTTGATCATTTGACTGGCTTCAGAATCTTCCTGCATGTTTTCAGAAACTCTTTCCAGTTCCTGGTATTCCTCAGTTTTACGAATTTCTTGTCCTAGTTCTTTCGCTTTCTCAATTACACTCATTTAAAAAAACCTCCTGAAATTAAAGTCGATAATCACCCTTCTGTTTTTGACCCGGAGATTCCTTCAAAAAGTTTAAATTAGTTTAAGCTAATTAGGAGCATTTTTAATTATAACCCGACGTTCAATTATGATCGGGTTTAAATCACATTCAATTCTTTGCCTACCTTGATAAATGCAGAAACAGCCTTGTCGAGATGTTCTTTTTCGTGAGCGGCAGAGAGCTGAACCCTGATGCGTGCCTTGCCTTTCGGGACAACAGGATAGGCGAAACCAATCACGTATATGCCTTCTTCCAGCATCAGGTCGGCCATTTTTAATGCCAGCGGTTCGTCATATAACATTACAGGAACAATTGCTGTATCACCGGGAACAATTGTAAACCCGGCGTCAAGCATTTTTGTGCGGAAGTAAGAGGCATTTTTTGTAACCTTATCCTGCAGTTCAGTTGACTCCGTAAGCATTTCAAGAACTTTCAGGGTGCCGCCGACTATCGCGGGGGCCAGTGAATTTGAGAAAAGGTATGGTCGTGAACGTTGGCGCAGCATTTCAATCAGCTCCCTGCGCCCCGAGGTGCAGCCGCCCATAGCCCCGCCGAGAGCTTTGCCGAAGGTTGTGGTGATCAGGTCTATTTTCTCTTCCAGGCCAAAGTGTTCAAAAGTGCCGCGTCCTGTTTTGCCGATATAGCCGGTGGCGTGGCTGTCGTCGACCATTACCAGGGCATCATATTGCTCAGCCAGGTCACATATTTCAATTAATTTGGCGATGTCTCCGTCCATTGAAAAAACGCCGTCAGTCGCAATAATGCGGTATTTTGAGGATTGGGCTTGCCTGAGGCAATCCTCTAATTCTTCCATGTCAGAATGGCGGTAGCGGAAGCGCGCTGCTTTGCACAGCCTGACACCATCGATTATCGAGGCATGATTAAGCTCATCGGAAATAATAGCGCTTTCGGCACCGAGTAAAGGTTCAAATATTCCACCGTTAGCATCGAAACAGGCAGCATAGAGGATGGTGTCTTCCGTATTTAAAAATGTAGAGACTTTCTTTTCTAATTCCTTGTGAATCTGCTGGGTGCCGCAAATAAAGCGGACAGATGAAAGACCATAGCCCCATTGTTCCATAGTTTCCTGTGCTGCCTTGATTACTTCCGGATGGTTTGATAAGCCGAGGTAATTATTTGCGCAGAAGTTTAAAACTTCTTTGCCGGTGGATACTTCTATATCAGCCGACTGCGGACTGGTAATTATGCGTTCCTCTTTAAACAGGCCTTGATCCTTTAGCTCATTAAATTGGCCTTTAAGGTCATTGATAATATTTTTGGACATATATAAAACCTCTCTTAATTATGGAATTTTACAATTATAAATTATGAAACCGGCAGCAGGGTAATGCCAGGGGTGCAAAATGTCAGCACGGTAGGTTTAGTCCCCCTGCTTTAACCTGGCTTTCAGTTTACTGAGCATATCTTTAGTCATCATTTCCAGATCATACCGGGGGTTCCAGCCCCATTCAGCGCGGGCTGCTGAATCGTCGAGTGAATTAGGCCAGCTGTCGGCTATTGCCTGCCTGACCGGGTCGACATCGTAGTCGATACTAAAATCGGGTATATGCTTTTTAATTTCGGCAGAAAGCTCCTTTGGTGTTACAGATATGGCCGAAACATTGAATGCGTTACGGTGCTGCAGTTTACCCGGGTCTGCTTCCATCAATTTTACCGCGCCCTCGAGAACATCGGGCATGTAGATCATATCTATTGAGCTGTTTTCTTCCAGGAAACATGTATATTTGCCTTTCTTAATAGCATCGTAAAAAATGTGAACTGCATAATCAGTAGTGCCGCCACCTGGCAGGGCAGCGCTGGATATAACCCCGGGGTATCTCAGTCCACGAATATCGAGTTCATACTTGGTGTGATAATAGTCGCAGAGCAGTTCTCCTGATATTTTCGAAATGCCGTAGATGCTGGTGGGTCGGGTGACAGTATCCTGGGGAGTTTTATCCTTGGGTGAATCCGGTCCAAAGACAGCTATTGAACTGGGGAAGAAAATAGAGCAATTGTACTCTCTTGCTGTTTCCAGGATTTTGATCAGGCCGTTCATGTTAACATCCCATAGAGCCTGGGGATTTTCTTCACCGGTAGCAGAAAGCAGAGAGGCGAGATGATATACAGTATTTACGCCGTGTTTCTTGATAACAGATGATATGTTTTCTCTACTTGTAATATCAAGAATTTCAAACGGTCCAGTATCAACTACACTTTCGCAGCTTTCTTTAATTCTTCCAGAAGCGATGACGTTATCAGTACCATACTTATCACGGAGATAGGGCACCAGTTCAGTTCCAATTTGACCAAGAGCGCCGGTCACCAAGATTTTTTTCAATTTAGCTGTCCCCCCTATTTAGCTGGCGTGTTATGTATCGGGAAATCAGGTTCTTGAAAACATTCTCATATCCGACTACAGTTATAATAATTCGCTTTTTCTTAAGCAATATCCTTTAGCTCTTGAAGGAATGGTTTGATATAATAAAAGAAGTTTCTAAGAAGAAAGATCCTGCTCATACTTGTGCAGATTAAAAAGAGTATAGATAAAGACGGCTTATATTAAGCGCTATCTATAACCGAAGAAAGTGGGGAATCTTAATGGATTTTAAAAAAACTCTGGCCGTAAAGAAGGTAATAATTTTTGATGGAGGAACAGGGACTGAATTGGCCCGGCGCGGTGTGGAAGCAAGTGGTGTTACAAATTTGGCAAATCCTGAGGCAATTCTTAAGTTTCACAGTGATTATGCCGGGCTTGGGGTAGATGCTTTAACTACGAATACTTTTACCATGAACAGGATCAGTATAGAATCAAAAGGTCTTGAAGTTGATCTCAGGGAGGTAAACCTGGCGGGGGTCAACCTGGCCAGGGACGCTGCCGGTGAAAACCAATATGTGTTCGGAAACATAGGTCCGACCGGAAAGCTTCTCGAACCATATGGCACTTACAGCGAAGAGCAGTTTGCTGATAATTTTGAAGAGCAGGCTCGTATTCTGCTTGAGGGAGGGGTAGACGGGTTTATTATCGAGACAATGACAGACCTGCGCGAAGCGGTTTGTGCTTTAAAAGCTGCCAGGGCAATTTCAGATTTGCCGATAATTGTAACGCTTTCTTTTGCAAGTACAGAAAAGGGAGGACGTACTATTATGGGCAATACAGTATCGGAAGTTGCCGAAGTTCTGGAGAAGCACGGAGCTGATGTCCTTGGCGCTAACTGCGGAGATTTAGCGCCTTTAGAAATGGCCCGGATTGCAGCAATCTATAAAGAGCATACAAGCCTTCCCGTTTTAATCCAACCCAATGCCGGAATGCCAAAGTTAATAGATGATCAGACAGTTTATGACATGTCTCCGGAGGAATTTGCAAAAGGTATCATGAAATGTATTAACAGCGGAGCTTCCCTGGTTGGAGGTTGCTGCGGGACAACCCTTGAGCATTTAGAAGCAGTAATACAGCAGGTCCGGTAAATGTAAAATTTATTATAGCGGCAAAAGTTATATCTAGTGCGGTTATTATTAGCATATGGAGTTTTTAAAGATGAGGACTTTCAAAACAACCTGTTCTTTAGACTGTTGGGACCAGTGTGCTTTACTGGTAAAAGAAGCCGGTGGCAAAATCATATCAATCGAACCGGATCCCGATCAGCCTGTAACCTGTAATATCATTTGCAGTAAAGGCACACAGCACATACAACGGCTAAACCATCCCGATCGTTTGCGTTATCCCCTGCTTAAAAAGGGAAGCACGTTTCAGCGGATCGGCTGGCGTCAGGCATTGGAAGCTATGGCTGAAAATATCAGGGTTACCCTGGAAAGTTATGGCCCCCTGGCCCTGCTGC
>SKZS01000077.1 GCA_007127255.1 Syntrophomonadaceae bacterium
TCATCACCGACCTTGACATAGCCCGGCAGGCTTCCACCGATTTGAACATGTGGAACAACTTGTAGCGCACTAGCTGGTGTTCAAATAAAAGCTTGCCACCCTGGACTCTTTCCTTGGCATAGTTAAGAGCTTCCTCATAGGCAGCCCGGGCCACCCCGGTAAAAACGGCGGACATGAAAGCGTTGGCTGTAGCCAGGGTAACGTCCAGAATCGCTTCATAGCTGTCTTCTTCGATTAGCATATATTGTTCGGGAACAGCAACATTATCGAAGAAAAGCTCTCCCTGGCTCAGGGCCCGCTTACCGATCTTATTCAGAGCTTTGCCCCTTGATACACCGGGCAGATCCAGGGGCACGATACAGATTCCGCCTCCTGACATGCCGGTTGACGGATCTATAGTAAGATAGACTGCGGCATGCGACGCTGCCGGGGCCATTGATACCCAGGCCGCTTTTTGACCGTTTAATATCCAGCTTTCCCCATTCTTACGAGCCCTGACCTTGCCGGCAATTTTCGGATCCTTGAACTGCCTGGTATTGCAGGCCAGGGTATCCGAACCGTGATCAGGCTCTGTAATCGCCCAACACCCGCTAATTTTACCTTCCTTATCATTGCAAAATGGCAGGATAATATTTTCAACTAAATAGTCGGTGGGAACCATGGAGGAAAGGAAGGCCGGGAAACAGCAGACTCCAAGGGCTATGGTCAAATCACATGCGCCCCAGCCCATTTCTTCGGCAACCATGTTAACTTCCACCGGGGCCAGGCCCAACCCTCCGTATTCTTCGGGAATTAAAATTTTATGCAGGCCCAGCTTGTAGGCTTCCTTCATAAAAATCCACAACTCCGAGTCGGGGGCGGTAACTTCCTCCGGGGCCATAGCGTCAAGCTTTACGCTGATGGGACGCATTACTTCAGAAGCAAATTTGCGTACAGTATCGCGCAGCATCAACTGCTCATCGGTTAAATCGAGATCCAGATCAAGGTAAGCCAAAGCTATCACTCCTTTTCGTGATTTAAGTGTCGAGCTTATAAATTTTTCCCTCTTTTTTTTCCAGCGCTTCCCGCAAGAAGCGATCGAGCGGTTTTTCGGAGATTGTTTTGGGAATTTCTTCGACCACCTGCAAGTAAGATGGAATAAAGTTTGCTGCCAGATTTTCGCGGCATTTTAGAAGAATGCTTTCAGGGTCGATTTCTTTTTCCTCAAACAGCGTTACGGCGGCAACCAGATCGCTTTCACCGGGGGCTCCGGAGGCAGCGGGAATTCCGTAAACACAGACTTCACTTATATCGGGATGCTCACCGATCACTTTTTCTACCTGGTCGGGCTGGATGAAGTCGCCGGCCCGGCGTAGTTCTTCTCCCTTGCGGTAATCGAAATAGTGCCAACCATCTTTATCGCGGTGGACCATGTCACCGGTGCGCAGCCAGCCACCCCGGGTTTTTTCTTTTGACGCTTCGGGCATACCCAGGTAGTCAACTTTAGTTTCGCCTTTGAGCAGACGGCAGATCAACTCTCCTGTTGTGTCAGGAGGCTGTTCACCGTCAGTTTCATCGACGACTTTGAATTCCATGATGCCGGGTACCGGTTTGCCGAAAGAACCGATCGGACCTTTGCCAATCGGTTTGTATGCGAAACCGCCTTCGACTGAACCGTACCATTCCAGGATCTTGACATCAAACCGCTTTTCGAAGTCTTCCCAGATCGCCGGCGGTGTCCCGGCGCTGATTACTTTTTTAACCGGGTTATCAGCATCGTCTTCACGGGGCGGTTCGCTGTAGATAGCGCTCATCATTCCCCCGAGCAGGGAAAAAGAGGTGCAGCCATATTTGCGGCAGATGTACCAGATTCGGCTTTTGGTAAAACGAGGGCTGAATACGGCCTTGATTCCCGAGTAGAGCGCAGGGAAAAGGGTTACCGCCTGGGCATTGCCGTGGGTCAGAGACAGCCCGTTATAAAGAATATCATCCTTTTTATACTGCCAGACCAGACGGGTTAAGATCGTAAACAACCCGGTGCGATTGTTACGAATCATTACACCTTTCGGTGGACCGGTAGTACCCGATGTGTAGATGATCTGCATCGGATGGCGTACGTCCATAATCTGCTGCTCAACTCTCTGCCAGCTGTCCTGCTCCAGGGTTTCATTTAAAGGGTGATATTTTGCTGATACAGGCACATCTTGTTCGGATCGGTATGCTACGGTAACAAATTTGATCTGCGGCATTTCATCGATCAGCTCTTCTAAAGCCCCCATGCATTCCCCGGAAACCAGAACAGCTTTGGCCCCACTATTTTCCAGCAGAAACTTGAGGCGCTCGCCCCGATGACGGGGGTCGATGGGCACGGCAATAGCGCCCAGGGTAGTCCCGGCCAAAAGGGCATAAACAAATTCGGGGTGATTGCGCATATAAACGGCAAAGGTGTCGCCTTTTCCTATCCCCTGATCCGCCAGCAGGCGGGCCAGCTTGTTCGACTGATGATGCAGGTCCGCGTATGAAAGTATTTCTTCGGAACCGCTGCCGTCTTCAAAAATTAGTATTTCTTGATCCGGCACTTGATCGGCTTTTAACTCCACAAAGTGGGAGGCGATAACCTGGTTTAAGTGTGCTTTAGGCATCGTAAATCACCTCGGTCTTTTGCTAATTGACAATAAACTGGTCTCTTAGAAGCAAACCATCATGCCTCTTTACTCCTCAACCGCACCGATAAAGCCCCGGTTGTAGGTAGGGAATTCCTTGTTGAAAATCTCTTCCCAGTATTCCTGCGTCCAGAACTTGTGCCGGTCAAAGTAAGGGTCTTTTTTGGCAGCACTAACCGAAACACTGACTACAAGATCGACATCCTCAATGATTTCCAGGGCCAGAGCGGCAAAGCCAAAGGTGCTGAATACCCGGCAGTGCAGGCCCAGGCGCCAGGCGATGCTGGCCGCGGCCGAAGCGGCAATATTCATGTTGATATTTCGAAACTGGCAGCTGGGACCGTGGGCGGTCAGAGATTCAGTTGTTTCGGCCCGGTTTAATTCAGCACAGGTGCGATAGCCGCAGGCCCCGCAGTCGTAGTTAAAATATGATCTGCGTTTATCTCCAATGATCAGAAGGGAACAGGGTTCCTTAATCAGCTCGATCAAATGTCTTCCATCTCTTGCCGCCAGGGGAGACATATCACCAAGTGAAAAACAAAATTCGGCAATCGATTCCATCTCTTCATTGCCAACGGTAATCATCTTGATTGTATTGCGTCCCTCAAAGCGTATACTGTTGTGGGCAGATAGAGCCATCATTTCCACGGCTCTTTCCAGACCCTTTTGGACCAGATCTTCCATTTCCCGGATTGCCATTTTATAACCTCCTAAAACAGGCGGGATATTAAATATTGAAGTTAACTATAAATCGAACGGAACTGAGGCCAGAGCCGCCTGATAATGCGATCATGCATGGTTTTCTCATTAAATTCGTCGTATTTCAGAGGAATATCGCGGAAAGGACTTTTCTCCGTAATTGATATACCTACAGCCAGGGCAAATCCTGTATTTTTGGGCAGCAGCCCCATGCGCATTGCTGCTGCTCCGGCCGACCAGAAGATCCCGTAGTCTATGCCCAAATTTCGGGCCAACGAGACCATGCCGTCGACGGCATAAGCAATGTTGTTGGCCCGGAATATGCACAAGGGTCCCGGATAGGCAACTCCCGGTTCATCGGGTAGTTCTTCTGCTTCCCGGAGATATTCGCAGGTAAGTTTGCCGCACATATTGCAGTTAATATCAGCCGGGTCGGTTTTACTGCGCAGCGAAGTAATCAGCGATACGGAATCGGCATCGCGGAGCATCTCGGCATCACGCCTAAAAAATCCCCATTTCTCGTTATCATTGGACATTTTCTCAACCTTCTGGCAGAGATCTTCGATATCGCATTCGTCATCGAGGATATGGACTGTACACTCACCAACTCCGCCAACACGCGGCGCGGTTGTGGCTGAAGCCAAAAGGAGGCGGGCGGCTATTTTTACCGCATCCATCCTGTCCGTTTCAAACTGTTTAATGCTTCTCTCCATGCTCAATTGATTTCACCCCTTCTCGGTGGGTTACATTTTAATGCCGTGCTTTTGGGAAACCTCCGGATAGGCTTCATAGGCTGGCTTTAGCATAGGCAGCAGGTTCAATACTTTCGGCATCGGTCCTTTAGCCTTGATCAGACCCTTGGCAAGGGCCTGCGGCAACTTGAGCTGTTGCAGCCAGAATTGATGGCAGCTGTCACCGCTCAAGCTCATTTCAATGGTTGGTTTGTAATCAGCTTCTCCACAGATAACTTGCCCGTCATTTGTAAGCCAGATATAGCCCTCAGGATCGTGAATATTGAACTTAATCACGATATTTGCCTCCCGGTATTTCGGACCTACAGACGGATCCTCTAAAAGCTTGTTAAAAAGTTCTCCCAGCACTTCGTACATCTTGGCAGTGCTTTCAAAAACCATTTGACACCCTCCTCAAGACTCGATAGTATGTTAGCTCAAACAAATAATACCAATCAGTATGATTTTTATTCCACAGCCTCGCGGTTTATTCCTGCCTGAAATTTTAACTTTTCAAATTTTTTTACTTTTGCTTTTACTCTATTTATTTAGTTCATCTCGAAAGTATATGCTCAAATGATATAAAGCATTGTTTCCCGGCCGCACTGCCGGCTGATGACGTTAGTAGGTGTCGACGGCCTCACTTTATTGTCTTTCTTTTTATTACATTGGCTTATGCCTGCCAGGCCATTTCTAGTACCGGTTTTATCCGGTTATCCTCGATAATTATATTTTCTCGAATACCCATCAAAAAAATAATTAAAAAATTTTTATTTTTAGCAGGAATTAATAGACACCTTGTAGAATATGTCGAAAACTAAATTGGTCTGACCATCAGAACATATGTATTTTATAGATTTCTGAAGTCCTGAAATATGGTAATCAAGAAAGCAGCTCAATCAATAGCTTTAAAGGAGGTGTTTCATAAAGGACAATATAGAAGGGGTTAGCGTTAGAAAGGTTTGCTTTTTTATTACTTTAAACAGGAGGATTGTATAATGAAAAAAGCACTTTTACTGCTGGTTCTTGTGACTTTACTTGTTAGTTTAGCAGCAGGCTGTGGTAACGATGTAGCTGCGCCAGATAATAATGGGGTTGCTGCTCCGGCCGGGCCGACAGCAGATGATCCGATCAGAATGACCCTGGCTACTTCATGGCCCACGGGGATGATGCTCCACTATATTCCACAGCATTTTGGACAGCTAGTTGAAGAAATGAGTGGGGGGAGACTGTTGATTGATGTCCAACCCGGCGGCGCCATAGTAGGCCCCGGTGAGGTTATGGATGCAGCTGAAATGGGCACAATTGATGCATACCACAGCTTTTCCGGCTACTGGCTTGGCAAAATGCCGGCAGCACCTTTCTTCTCTTCAGTGCCGATGACCATGGAGCCTTTTCCACACCTGGTTTGGATTTATGAAGGTGGCGGCTGGGAATTTTGGCAAAGGATGTATGAAGAGGCCGGATATAGTAATATTATGGTAATTCCCTGCGGTATTGTTCACCCTGAAACTCTGGCATGGTCCAATGTTCCACTGACAAAGATTGAAGACTGGGTTGGCCTGAAGTATCGTACTGTAGGCTGGTGGGGTGAAATTCTTGAAAAAAACGGTGTTGCCGTTACCTCCTTACCTGCAGCCGAGCTTTATCCTTCTCTCGATACCGGCATCCTGGATGCTACCGAGTTTAGCACTCCATATACAGACTTAGAACTTGGTTTTTATGAAGTGGCCCAATATTACACTGGTCCGGGAATGCACCAGCCCAGCGTTTTGTTTGAAGTTACCTTCAACAAGCAGTCCTGGGATTCATTGCCAGATGACCTGCAGGCAATTGTTCTTCAGGCTGCCCATGCTTCTACTCTTTGGGGATGGACCCACGATGCCTGGATGAGTATGGATGCTCTTGACTTCTACGCTGAGCAAGGCAATACTAAACTGATAGTTGACGAAGAAGTACAGATTGCATTTGCTGAGACTACCAATGAACTGTTAAATCAAAGAGCGGCTGAAGAAGGCGGTCTTTTCGAGGAAATCTGGGTGTCTATGAAGGAATTCCAGAATCGTTTCTATGATTTTGAAGAGTTCATGATGCCAGTTAGATACAGGATGGAATAAAACCTCTTTGATAGTTAGGGCAAGGCAAATAAAGCCTTGCCCTAACCGCTTTTAGTACTACATTTGCCAGTAAGGAGGCTTGTTGCAATTGAAAATAGTGAACGGCTTGCTATTTGGTATTGATAAAATCAATGAGTTCTTTGCAAAAATCGGGGCATGGATTCAGCTTGCTCTGATTATTGTCCTTGTGATCGAGGTAACGCTGCGCTATGTTTTCGGTATGCCTACTCTTTGGGCTTATGACATCAGCTGGATGTTAAGCAGTGTACTGATTATGTGGGCGTTAGGCTATACCTGGGCTATGAAAGGACATGTCAGCATTGATATTTTCTATGAAAAATTTCCTCCAAGGGTACAAGCTTTACTTAATGTTTTTTTTGCCTTAATTTTATTTTTCCCGCTGATGTATGTGATTATAGATAACATGATTCCCCACCTGGCCTATTCATGGTCCAAGGGAGAAAGAGCGATATGGAGTGTTTGGTTACCGGTAGTCTATCCGTTTAAAACCTGGGTCTTCATTGGTGTAGCGTTACTGGCCCTTCAGGGGGTCGCTGAGTTTATCAGGGATCTTAAGGTTCTAATCGTCGGAGGTGAGCGGCTATGAGTATTGAAATGATTACTTTTCTAATTATTGGTCTCCTGCTTACATTTATCGTTCTAGGTTACCCGCTGGCTTATGTTTTAGGTGGAGTAGCCCTCATCTTTGGCTATATTTTTATAGGCCCGCAAATCGGCAACCTATTTATGCTGCGTATTTTTACTGTAACCCAGGATTATATATTAATCGCCATACCGTTATTTATTTTTATGGGTGTAGTAATTGAAAAATCAGGATTGGCAGAAAGACTTTATGACAGCATGTATGTGCTAATGGGCAATCTGCGCGGAGGACTGGCAGTGGCCACAGTTATAACCTGTACAATCTTTGCTGCTGCGACCGGTGTAATCGGAGCATCAGTAGTAACTATGGGGCTTTTAGCGCTGCCTTCAATGTTAAAATATAAATATGACAAACCCCTGGCAACGGGTTCAATCTGTGCTGGTGGCACCCTGGGTATTTTAATTCCACCCAGTGTTTTAATCCTGGTCTACGGTCCCACAGCCAGTATTTCCATCGGGCGCCTGTTTGCTGCCGCTTTTATACCGGGCATCTTGCTGGCGGTAATGTATGTCGCTTATGTCATTATCCGCTGCTATATAAATCCCAGCCTGGGACCATCCCTTCCAAAAACAGCAATCAAAGTAACCGCAAAAGAAAAGTTGATCATGTTTTTAACTTCGGTCCTCCCTGTTTCGGCTTTAATCATTGCCGTGCTCGGATCAATCTTTTTCGGCCTGGCTGCGCCGACCGAAGCGGCGGCCGTTGGGGCTTTTGCTTCCTGTCTTTTAGCGCTTGCTTACAAGCAGCTTAACTTTGCCAATTTAAGAGAAATAGTTTATCGTGCAATGAGAGTTAATGCGATGATCTTCCTTGTACTTATCATGGCCAACTTTTACACCAACGTTTTCATCCGCATTGGCGGTGGCAGGGTTATCGAAGAAATGGTACTGGGGCTGCCTTTACCGCCATGGGGCATATTGATTACTATGTGGCTAATCATTATAGTCATGGGCATGTTTATTGACTGGATCGGTGTAATCATGCTGGCAGTACCCTTGTTTACTCCCATAGGTGCAGCACTAGGATTTGACCCGTTATGGTTTGCCATGATGAATATCGTGGTTATGCAGGTTTCTTTCCTTTCACCACCTTTTGCTTACGCTATTTTTTATCTTAAAGGAATTGCTCCCCCCGAAGTGCGAACAATGGATATATACCGTGGTATTGTTCCGTTTATTGTGCTGCAGCTTGTAGGGGTGTCAATTCTGGCCGCTTTTCCAAATATCATTCTGTATTTACCACGGCTATTTGGACTGTATTAATTTTTACTTGTTAGAGACGGGATTACAGGTTCGACTGTCATAATCTAAGGCAACAGAAAAAGAAAGTGAGATTGTATATTAAGGAGGACAAATTATGAAAGGTTATCGCGTTATCGACTCTGCCATTCTCGAGGAACTAAAAAAGATAGTTGGTTCAGAGAATGTAATTTATGACGATCATGAAAAAATTGAACCCTACTCTCATGACGAGGTGGCAGATTTAGATTACGCTCATATGCCCGAAGTAGTAGTTAAGCCAAGAACCGCAGAGGAAATCTCCGCAATTATGAAAATGGCTAACGAGGAAATGATTCCGGTAACTCCCAGGGGAGCCGGAAGCGGACTTTCCGGGGGAGCCGTGCCGGCCAAAGGTGGTATTCTCCTATCAACTGAAAGGATGAATAAGGTCCTGGAGATTGACAAAAACAACCTGATTGCAGTTTTGGAGCCCGGAGTGATTACCAATGATTTCAATAACGAAGTCCAAAAAGAAGGCCTCTTCTTTGCCGGCTATCCGATGAGCCTTGAGATGTGTTTCATCGGCGGCAATGTAGCTGAAAATGCCGGTGGAGGAAGGGCAATCAAATACGGAGTAACTGGCCGTTATATTACCGGCATGGAGGTAGTTCTTCCTACCGGAGAAATATGCACTTTTGGCGGAAAAAGAGTAAAGGATGTTACCGGTTATAACATGTGTCAGCTTTTAACCGGTTCAGAAGGTACTCTCTGTATTTTTACCAAGATATTTGTCAAGCTTTTGCCCTTACCCAAGGCAAAAATTGACATGATGGTCCTTTTTGAGGATGCCCAGTCAGCAATCGATGCTGTTCCGCTTATCATGACCCAGATGCGTATTATCCCGACTGGCATCGAATTTATGGACAAGGTGTCCCTTGATACTACCTGCGATTTTTTGAAAGATAAGAAACGCCACGAAGATGCCGGAGCTGTATTAATAATTGAACTGGATGGCAATGATGCAGACCAGGTGCGCCAAGAATGTCTTGATATAGGGGATCTGTGCCTGGATAACGGCGCTCTCGACGCATTTGTTGCTGAAGGTCCGGCAGACCAGGAAAAAATCTGGAAGGTTCGACGGCATGCTGCTGAAGCTTTTAAAGCGATCAGCCCTGAACAGAGCCTGGAAGATATTGTTGTTCCGGTCAGCAGTATCCCTAAATTAATTCCTATTTTAGAAGATATTTCTAATAAACACAACGTGATTATCCCCTGCTACGGACATGCCGGTGATGGAAACATGCATGCAACCATAGTTAAAAAACCGGAAGAAAGCATGGAGAGCTGGAAGAAAACCCTGCCCGCTGCCTTAACAGACCTTTATATAGCTGTCAGAGAATTAGGTGGCACAATCAGCGGTGAACATGGCATCGGCCATAAACGCAAGCAGTTTCTGCCATTGGTTTTGGGGGAAGCTGAAATTGAAGTCATGAAAAAAATCAAGCAGGCTATGGATCCCAATAATATCCTAAACCCGGGCAAAATATTTGACATAGACTGATATGTCTTTTCCCGGAGTTCTATAACCATATTGCCAGAGGAGGCTTTTAAATATGAAAATAGACCTGCTTTACGGTGACAAAACTTTCCCCTTGGAGTTGCCGGATGATCGGGTAAAATATGTACTTGAAGCAAAACCTCTGCCTGTCCCTGAGTCGGAAGAAAAGTTGATCAAAGATGCGCTGGCACGACCAATCGATTCAGCTCCCCTGTCTGAGCTGGTTAACAGGGGAGAAAGCGCCTGTATTATCGTTGGTGATATGACCCGCTCATGGGTACGCCATCATGTGTTTATTCCCCTATTACTTGATGAACTTAATCGGGGGGGCATTGCAGATAATGATATCAATATCATTTCAGCTACAGGTGATCACCGCGAACAAACCGGAGAAGAACACAAAATACTGGTAGGGGAAGAAGCATATCGCAGGGTAAAGGTAATCGACCACCGGGCTCGCAACAAAGATGAGATGGTCTTTTTGGGCAACACCAGTTACGGCACCCCGGTTAGTATTAACAAGCAAGTGGCCGATGCAGACCGGGTTATTCTAACCGGAGGTATTGTTTATCACTTCCTCGCCGGTTGGGGCGGGGGTAAAAAAGCTATTATTCCAGGAGTGTCATCTTACGAAACAATTATGAAAAACCACTCTCTTGCTTTCTATCCTGAAGAAGGCAGAGGACTTAACCCTGATGTCTGCGCCGGGAAAATTGATGATAATCCCTGCTGTGACGACATGGTTCAGGGCACCAGCCTGGTTGCTCCTGATTTTATGGTTAACAGTATCATCAACGAAGAAACTCACCAAATTGCCTATGTTGTAGCCGGTAATTATATCACCGCATTCAGAAAAGGGTGTGACCTGGTTACTGAACACTTCGGAGCAGATCTACCCGATCGTTCTGAACTGGTTATTGCCTCATGCGGCGGATACCCAAAAGATATAAACTTCTACCAAACTTACAAGACAATTTATAACGCCCACTTTGCTCTTGAAAAAGGTGGCACATTGCTACTGGTCAGCGAAAGTCGCGAAGGTATTGGCAGTGATGACTTTGCCTCAATTTTTACTGCTTACACGGACAATGGGCAGCGTGAAGCAGCATTGCGGCGTGAATATACTATTGGCGGGCAAATGGGTTACCACAGTGCAGTTGTGGCTGAAGATAATGATGTTCTCGTTCTATCAGGACTTTCAGACGACCAGGTGAAGCAGATGGGCATGATCCCGATTAAAACCCTTGAAGAAGGAATGGCTTTTATTAAAAAGAAGCACGGCAGTATTCCTCCGGCGTGTCTTATGCCTCATGGCGGAAGCACAATGCCCTGCCTGACTTGTAAAGATTAATCAAATTAAGATTACACTGAAGAAGTTAACCTTTCAATTATCAATAGTAAAGGTTAACACAACAATGATGTTTAGAAGCTAACAATTATACCAGGCAGGCTGCACTATAATATAAAATGATTCGCTGTTGTGTTGTTATATTTACAAAAACAGACCGATAAAATTGCAAGCTTAAAGATTCAAAAAGCATTTAGGAACTTAAACATATCGGCGGCAACTCATACACATACCTATTCATTGGTATGTTATAATTAATTGACAATACCTTTTATTAAAATAGGTAATAATACTTTAATTCAGGAGATGAATCACATATGTTTAAGCCGATCAAAACAAAGCGGGTCTATACAGAAATCGTGGACCAAATACAGGGGCTAATAAATGAAGGAACCCTTAAGCCAGGCGATAAATTAATTTCTGAACGAGAACTGGCAGAAAAACTGGAAGTAAGCCGTGCTTCAATTCGTGAAGCATACAGTGCGCTGGAGTCAATGGGTATCCTGGAAAGCAGAGCGGGTGGAGGAACCTTCATCCGCGCTGTTTCTTCAGAAGATATAATTAAGCCTTTAGCCTTAATTTTAATGATGGACAAGGAAAGCAACTTTGACATTATGGAAGTGCGAAAAATTTTGGAAGCAGAGAGTGCCTATTTAGCTGCAGAACGGGCCTCTGAAGAAAATATTCTAAAAATGAAAGAACACCTGGAAGGGATGGAAGAAGATATTCGTGAAGGAAAGATCGGCGAGGTGTCCGATGCCAACTTCCATTTTGCCATTGCTGAATCGACCCAAAATACCATCTTTGTCCGGTTAATGAGCACTATATCAGACCTGGTAATGCATTCAATGAAGAAAAGCCGGGAAAAGATGTATTTTAAACCCGGAAATGATGATAAGTTATTTAAACAACACACGGCAATTTTTGAAGCCATCTCCGCCAGGGATTCCAAATTAGCCCGGAAAAAAATGTGTGAACACCTGGTCTTTGTTTGCGATGAAATTTTTTCCATAGAAAAGGAACCAACAAAAGACAAGCTGCGGCTGTAAGGAGTTTGCCTATGTTAAAAGATAAGGTATGTGTTGTAACAGGTGCTGCCGGTGGAATTGGCCTCGCTACAGCAGAGATTTTTGTAAATGACGGCGCTAAGGTTATTATGGCCGATATAGCGGGAGAGACTTTGGAAAATGAGGCTAACCGGTTGGGACAAAATTTCTTAAGGACAGACTTAAGCAAGCAAAATGAATGCAAGGCCTTAATAGAATACACTCTTAAAAAACAATCAAAAGTGGATATTCTGGTTAATATTGCAGGCATCCAGACAGTTTGCCCAATCGATGAATTTCCGGAAGATAAATGGGAAACTATGATCAGCCTAATGTTAACAGCGCCATTTCTACTAACTAAATATGCGTGGCCTTCTATGAAAGCGCAAGGCTGGGGAAGAATAATTAATTTAAATTCTATTCATGGGATGGTAGCATCCGAATACAAAGCTGCCTATGTTTCAGCCAAGCACGGCCTTGGCGGGCTGACAAAGGTAGCCGCACTTGAAGGCGCAGAATATGGCATCACTGTTAATTCAATTTGTCCGTCATATGTAAGAACTCCACTGGTCGAAAAACAAATATCCGACCAGTCTAAAGCGCATGGCATCCCCAGTGAGCAGGTTATAAGTGAAATAATGCTGCAGAAAGCAGCCATAAAAAAGATCCTGGAACCAAAAGATGTAGGCGAATTAGTAAAATTCTTATGCTCTGATACAGCCGCCTGTATCACGGGAACTATGCTTCCTATAGACTGCGGTTGGACTGCTGCATAATAATACTCAGAGCGCCTTTATTGCTCAAGATGTTCATTTAGCATTGATTCCCAGGTATCTAAAGCTTCTTCTGATTCGGCTATATATTTATTAAATTCTTCATCAGCTTCAAATATTGCAATGATAATTCTATTTAGTTCTTCTTCAATATCCTCACGATCGGGATTTTCTTCAATATCCTTTAATTCAATCATGGCATCAGTCAACACATATAAATAGTTCGTTGCACTCTTAAATTTACTGAGAGCTTCTACAAGATAATCATTTACCTCTTCAACTTTTTCATCGCTTGTATTCAGGTTTTCCACCGTAACTATCAAATTAGACTGTTTCGCAAGAAATTCATCTATCATCTCAATCAGCTTTTCAAAATCTTCAATACTACTCTCGTCTATTCTAACAATTTTGTCAAATTCAGCATATAATGCCTGGACATCATCATCCAGTTCATCAATCTTTACAATTATACCCTTTTCTTCTATTTCTTCGACATAAGAAACAATGGGATCAGCTGCACAACCTGTGATAACAAAAATGAAAGATGCCAGCAGGATGATCACTGTTAATGTTTTATTTCTATTATTATTTAACATTATTTATACCATTCCTTTTTTATTTAATTAACTAAATAGCACAATTCCAGAATTCTGAACTCTACCGTTTTAACTGAGCTGTTAACTGTTTTTTCTCCATAAAGGGAGATCTGTTTCGGAATCATGCTCGCGCTGCAACTTAGGCCCCAGTATTTCTTCTATAACAAACTCACCGGCAAATATTACAGTTCCCTTTTGAAGATGCCCGCCTTTAACATTACCTTTACTGTCACCAAGATTTATATGCAAATGGGCAGCCGGTTTGCCGTCTCGAATACTCAAGTTGCCCAAACAGCTGACTATTTCAAGATGCTCGTTTAATTCTCTGTCTTCATATACTCTCTTGTCTTGATGATAATAGCTTATAACTGCCTTTTCTACTGCACCGATAACTTCAACCTTCGCACAATTAATCTTTTCTTCGGCTGCAAATTCTTGAATGCTTTCCAGTAAATCCCCATGAAAAGGAATCCTGCCTATCCAGATACGCCCTCTTTCACCTTTTTGACTCCACATCTTAATCCCTCCTGTCCTAAATTTTATACTAAACCATTAATTTCTCTTGCTGTACAGACAGCCATTTATGAAGTCAAGAAAAATGCAGACAAACGTTTCCAACCAGCTCCGCTTTGTCTTAGTTAGAACTAATAACAAAACCATTTTTCCTGGCTATTGTATCTATTACAGCACCCACAATCAACCCAACAGCTATACCAACGGCAAAACCGACTACTAAATTGTTTATGATCGATCCGATTAGAAAGCCGAATGCGATACCGACAGGCAGATATATACTAACAAAAAAACCTTTTGTAACAACATTATGTTTAGTTCGAAGGTGCGTAAGCATACCTTTCATATTTTGTTGGTATTTATTCTGCTTACTACTATTAAATGACTTTAACTCGTCTAGTATGTCAGGTCTAAAA
The DNA here is from genome assembly GCA_007127255.1 of Syntrophomonadaceae bacterium. Lineage (GTDB taxonomy): Bacteria > Bacillota > Dethiobacteria > DTU022 > DTU022 > T3SED10-7. The sequence goes on from SKZS01000077.1 coordinate 14,324, forward strand.
CGATTTAATAACTTATTGCATTCCTCGCAGCCATCAGTAAACTGGTCAAGCTTGCTAACAATATCCTCCAAACTATCAAGCTTTAATTTTTTTAGATCACCGGGCAAGACATTACTTTTTATATTGTTTATTTCAGCAACCAACTCTTTTTTTGTATTCTTGCCTTTATTCAAGCTGTTCACCTCACTCTCGCTTTCATTAATTATACCTTAACTAACTCGATAATGTCGGCTTTTTTATCATCAGAGAGAGCAGAACTGCCAGCAAGTTGGCTGCCAGAAGGATTATGAAGACTTGGGTAAAATCACCTCTTAACTCGAAGAGGTAACCGGCAAGTAATGGGAAAAGGCCGCCAACGGCTATCCCGGTAAAAATCAAACCATAGAAAAATCCAAAGTTTTTTTCGCCGAAATAAGCTGAAACTGTAGCCGGGATAAGACCAAAAAGACCTCCATAAGTGAGACCTATTACTGATACGGCAATAGCAAGGTTCAAAGGTGCACTAAAGCTGATGATATTTACCAGGACAAGAGCCATAGCCATAAACATAATCAACATTGCCCAGAGTCTCCCCAGGCTATCAAAAAGAACCCCTGCAATAATCCTGCCCCAGGCATTAAAAAAAGAAAATAGCGCTACTACAATAAAGCCTTCAGCAAACCCGAATTGAATGCGGGCTATTGTATCCATATGAGTCGTAAAAGTAACACCGACCCCGGTCATTAAACAAAATATAAGCCAGAGCAGATAAAACTGCGGAAAACGAAATATCTCCAGCGGCAACCTGGCCGGGTTGATTTCTGCAATAGTGCTGCCCGGGTTCAAGGGCAACGGAGGGTTTTCAATTAACCTGGATAGCAAAAGAATGCCAAAGAGGAGCAGAAAGCCAATGGATAAAAACGTAAACTGTACTCCCGCAGTTGATAGACTATAATTAATCAGGGGTGCCAGTATAAAACCTGAAATGCCCATTCCGAATACAACAATCCCGGTGATTAAACCTTTTCGCTCGACCGGAAACCATTTTATCGCTGCCGGGGTTACAGTAGCAAAAGTACATGCCATGCCCAGCCCCCAGAATAACCCCCACACTATTGATATGCTGAGCGGTTCAATCAAAAATGAACTTAGGATAGTGGAACCGCCAAGGATTATTCCTCCAGTAACTACTACCGGACGAGGTCCTATTTTATCCTGTATTCTGCCTGCAAGGGCCATAGAGGGAGCGTAGCTGAATAAAAACATTGTATAAGGCAAAGCTGCCTCCGTGAAACTCCATCCCATATCCCTGACCAGGGCCCCGGCTATAATACTCCAAGTGTAAATAATGCCAGTTAAAAAATTGATTAATAGTCCTGCCAGCGTTACTACCCACCCACGATACAAATAATAACCTCCCGTTTTGTTTTAACCCAATTAAGCATATACCTTAAATTTCTTTAATCAGTTTATCTGATAAGCTTTCCTGTGGCAAGCAATACTTAAAGTGACTACTAACGGTATTATGGTTCTGTCAATAAATTGTTATTCTGGCACAGTACAATTTCCTCTTTACAAGCTAAAAGCAGAGCAAAAACAGATGCGTTTATAGGTTGCTTTATTATTCTAGTGATTTCTGTAACTCCGCCATCAGGTCTGCCGGATCCTCCAGTCCGACTGAAAGCCGGACAAGATTTGGTGTAATCCCCAGTGCCTCACGTTTCGCCTCGGGCATAGTAGCGTGGGTCATCGTATAAGGATGGCAGGCCAATGACTCTACCCCACCCAGGCTTTCCGCTACAGCAAATAGATGCAGCTTGCGGAAAAAGGAGTCCACCATGGACGGATCTTTTAATTTAAATGAGACCATGCCTCCCCACCCTCTCATTTGCTTGCCTGCCAGCTGATGGCCGGGATGTTCTTCCAGACCAGGATAGTATACCCTTTCGACCATAGGGTGAGACTGTAGCTGGTCGGCTATTTTTGCAGCACCACGTTGGTGGGCTTCCATGCGCACCTGCAGGGTTTTTATTCCACGTAAGGTAAGCCAGGCATCAAAAGGTGAAGGAACAGCCCCAACTGCATTTTGAAAGTAGCTCATCTTATTGTACAAAGGTAGGCTGGAGGTAACTACAGCTCCACCAATAAGATCGGAATGACCATTTAAATACTTGGTAGTACTATGCACTACGATATCTGCTCCCATAGCCAGGGGGTTTTGCAGGTATGGGGTGGCAAAGGTGTTATCCACCACCATGAGTGCCCCATTTTCATGCGCAAGGTCGGCTATAGATTTTATATTGTAAATATTTAACAGAGGGTTTGTCGGGCTTTCCAGCCAGACCATTTGAGTATTTTTTGTTAAGGCACTACGAAAATCTTCCGTTTTAGAGCTATTTACATGAGTTAATTCTAGTCCCCAACGCTCGTAAACCCCGGTAAAAAGACGAAAAGTCCCGCCGTAGACTTCAGCACACGATACAAGGTGGTCTCCCTGTTTCAGCAGGTTCACCACTGCATCAGTGGCAGCTGATCCTGAAGCGAAGGCTAACCCGTATTTTGCCCCTTCCAGGGAAGCCAGACACTCTTCCAGCGCTGTCCGGGTGGGGTTTCCGGTGCGGGAGTATTCGTAACCTCTGTGCTCTCCCGGCGCTTCCTGGGTATAAGTAGAGGTGGCATATATAGGCATTATCGTCGCCCCCGTTACCGGATCTGCATTCTGGCCGGCATGAATGGCCCTTGTAGCAAATTTTTTATCATGCATTCTTACCCCTCCTATTATTTTTCTACAGTAAAATCGTTTTCTTCCATCCAGTCATCAGAGTAGATGCTGGAAATATAGTTGCGGCCGGTATCGGGAAGCATCACTACTATCACTTTTTCTTCCTGAAAACGTGCCGCATATTTTAACGCAGCGGCAACTGCCGTTCCTGTAGATCCACCTGCCAGCAGACCCTCTTCACGGGTCAGCCGCCTGGCCATGTCAAAGGATTCCTGGTCCTTAATCCGAATCATCTCATCAACCACATCGCGATCATAGGTTTCGGGGAAGAAATCCTCACCAATACCTTCCACTTTATAGGGTTTTGGCAAATCTCCTGAGAGAATTGATCCTGCCGGATCAGCACCAACCACTACCAGGGAAGGTTTTTTTTCTTTCAAGTAACGCCCGGCCCCGGAAATGGTACCACCCGTGCCAATACCGGCTACGAATACATCCACCTGCTCATCTGTGTCTTCCCATATTTCCGGCCCTGTGGTTTGGTAATGGGTCATAGGATTAACCTGGTTGGTAAATTGATTCGGCCGAAAGGCACCTGGTATCTCCCGGGACAATCTGTCCGCAACACCATTATAGCTTTCCGGTGAATCGGGGGGGACGTCTGTTCGGGTTATAACCACTTCAGCCCCATATGCTTTCAGCAAATCGACCTTATCGCGGCTCATCTTGTCGGGCAGGACAAAAACACAGCGGTATCCCCGTGTGGCGGCAGCCAGCGCCAAACCCACCCCTGTATTCCCGGCAGTAGCTTCAACAATAGTACCCCCCGGTTTGAGCAGGCCTGCTCTTTCGGCCTCTTCAACCATGGTCAGACCAATACGATCTTTTACACTACCACCGGGATTTATACTTTCCATTTTGACCAATACGATGGCCTTAATCCCTGTTGTAACCCGGTTCAGTCGGACCAGCGGTGTTCTGCCGATTAACTCTTCAACGCGTTTAAAGTAACGCATATTATCTGCTCCTTTCCTTAATTTTAAATTAAATCATCTTTCTAAATATAAAAGTTTGAATTTGACTATATGTTAGATTATATACTATGTCAATAGGATATATGGCTTATTGATAATAAACTTTTCACTCCTCTAATACGGGGAAGACAAGGCTGCTCTTGTTATTAACATCGCATCAAATCGTTACAGCATTGTTTGCTTTGATAATAACCACTACCCTATCAACAACACAAACCAACCAAACTATTGCCGCCTTTTACGGTAACCGGGGGTAGATACAAATTTAGGGGTTGCGTAACATGTAAAACACTGCTACAATATACCTATAGGGGGTATGTATGCAGTTTATTACAAGGGAGATAGAAGAAATGTACACTCTGTTATAAAGTCAGGAAATCACAGTAATATATGTATCCGAAATGAGTTGCAATCATTATATTCAGCAAGTCAGAAAAGAATCATAACAAACCATGGGAATTAATTTGAAACAGGTAATTTCTATGCCGAAAAAGCTTACGTAGAATATGACCCTGCTGTAATAATTGAAGAAATTCTACTTCAGGTAATTCAGAAAACAGGATATAAAGCTGCCTTGTCCGGAAAACAATCTGCATAAGTTTAGATTTCTGGCATAGAGGGAAAAGGAGGTTAGATTATGTATTATGATCCAGTATGTAAAAATACCTTAACAGAAGAACAGGTAAAAAAAACTTATACATTTGATGGAAAAACATATGAGTTTTGCTGCGATTATTGCCGCGAGAAATTTAGTGATTCTCCAGAAACCTATATTGGTAAGAACTGGTGGCAGCGATTTCTCTACAGGCTGGCAGAATCCAATGCTGAAGAGTTTAAAGGGAAAAATCCTACCTGCCACTGACAGCCTATCTACTATCTTTTACCGAAACCTTTCCGTAAACATTTAATAAAACCCACTTCTCTCTATTGCTGTGAGCAATATAATAAAATGCTGGTTTCTGATATATTTACATAAGCCTTTTTATTACGTCCATAAGTTCTTCTATTGTGCTCTCTTCACTATCTTTACTCAGAATAGCTGTACTGACACATCCCCTGGTATGATCTTCCAGTATTAACATAGCCAGGCGAGCGAGGGCCATTCTTGAGGCAGCAATCTGATTCAACACATCAACACAATACCTTTCTTCCTCAACCATTCGTTGTATTCCCCTAACCTGACCTTCCACCCGCTTCAAGCCATCCAAAATCTTTTTTTTGTTTTCCTGGTAACTTCCTTGAACTTGATGGTGACATATTGCACCATTTTCTGAATGATCGTTGGTAACACTTTTTTCAGTCATAAAAATATGCTCCTTTTATAGGGCTTACAATAACCTGGTAATAATTGTTATGAATATATCTTTAAAATATTATAAACCCTAGGGGAGTATAGTGTCAAGGCTTGATTGCCAGGAGGGCCGGCGTTCTATAAATGATTATTGAAAACTGTTTTTTTCTCTTAACCGGCAACATCATTATTGGTTACCATTACCGGATGGGAGGACATCATTCATACTGCCACTACGAAATCCACCCAAATCAAGGGTCACGTATAAAAAACCAATTCTTTTTAGTTTCAACAGTACCGTTTCCGCAACTTCCAGCAAGCGTGGCATATCTTCTTTAGGAACCTCAATCCGGGCAATTTTGCCGTGATATCTAACCCGTAACTGTTTAAAATTGAGTTCCTTTAAACTTCTTTCCGCTTTTCTGATCTGTGCAAGAATCTCCGGGGTAATGCGGGTACCGTACGGAACTCGTGATGAAAGACAGGCCATGGACGGTTTCTCCGCTGTAGGTAGATTATAAAAACGGGAGAGTTCACGAATATCCACCTTGGTCAACTCTGCCTCCTGGAGCGGGCTGCGCACTTTTAGCTCTAAACCTGCTTTCATTCCAGGTCTGTGATCAGCCAGATCATCGTGGTTGGCGCCGTCCAAAACAAACTGGAAACCCCTTTCTCTCGCTATATTCCAAAGCTTTCCGAATAACTCTTTTTTGCAGTAATAGCATCTTTCCGGGGGGTTTTCCACGAAATGTTCATTTGCAAGTTCTTCGCTCTTGATTACTTCATATGCAACCCCAAAATCTTCTGCCAGGCGCTGCGCATCTTGAAACTCTTCTTGTGGATAGGTCTCGGACCGGGCAATTACCGCCAGGACCTTTTTTCCTAGCACTCTGGAAGCCAGGTATAGAAGAAGGGCGCTGTCTACCCCTCCCGAAAAAGCTACCAGTACACTCTCCATCTCTCCAAGTATTTTCTGCAGGGTTTTTAGTTTTTTCCCCAGTGGACCGACTGTAATTGGTAAATGATCTATTTTGGCCATTCTAAATACCCTCTCCTCCCGGACTTAGGGACGTCATACCGTACCCATAACATTCTAGCCAGATGTGCTGATCTGATATTTGCCTTTCATAATGCGGTCTTTTTCACTTTACTAAGTTCCTATAAATCTTGCATAAAGGTTTCGTGCTTCGGCTTCATCGCTGGTGCCGCGAATAATAGCCCTTCCATTTGGAAATAAAACTATTTCATGCTGGCCTGTTTTAAAGCTGAGGAGAAAACCGTTGAAAGAAGCATGGCCGGCCTGCTTTAAGTTAGTTTCAAGTTGTTTTAAATCTATATTCTGTTCCGATGAGGGCATAATTTGGACAGCATTTCGCCCACAGAGTACATTCGTCCATGAAAACGCTGAACCGTCAAGAAATTCATAGCGACCTTCTCCACATGCCGGACAATCCTGACGCCGTTCAAGATCAAAGTTGTCAAATTGACGCTGCCAGACATCAAGATAAAGGAGCCCGGGTGTAGGCTCGAATCCGGTCAGCAGACGCAGGGCTTCAGCACACTGGAGCGAAGCAATCGTTCCGGTAGTCATACTGAGTACTCCTTCTGTGTCACAGTTGGGTAGTGCTCCCACCGGGGGCAGTTGGTCAAAATAGCAACGCAGGCAAGAGGTTTGATGTGGAACAATAACCATCAACATGCCAACGGACCCCAAAACCGCGGTGTAAATCCAGGGTATGTTATTTTTAAGACAGGCATCATTGATTAAGAAGCGGGTTTCAAGATTATCTGTGCCATCGATGACAAGATCACTGTCTTTTATTATCGTTTCTATATTTCCTGGTGATACGTCGGCAATAAGGGGTTCAATAGTTATTTCTGAATTAGCAGCAATCAACTTTTTAGCAGCAGCCATCGCCTTGGGCAGACGCTGTTCAGCATCGTATTCGTCAAAGAGGAGTTGACGCTGTAAGTTGTTTTTTTCTACAAAATCCCGGTCAACCAGTTTGAGCCTTCCAACCCCGGCCCTGCATAAATGACTGCAGCTTACCGTTCCCAGGGCGCCTAAACCAATAATTGTTACTTCACTTCCTGATATTTTAGCCTGGCCCTTTTCACCGACCGGGCGAAAGAGAATCTGCTTGGCATAACGGCTATCTAAAAGATCTCCCATGATAACTTTAATCTCCTATTTATCATTTGCCTTAAATTTTTTACCTCATTGGGGAAAACTGGCGAATCTGCTCTACCGCCTCGGCTATAACATCGATAACATATTCAATCTCTTCTGAAGTATTGTTTATCCCAAGTGAAAAACGTAGTGTCCCTCTGGCTGTGACCGGGTCAAGGCCAATAGCTGTTAATACATGAGACGGTTCATCAGACCCGGAGCTGCAAGCTGAAGCTGTCGATACGGCAATCCCTTTTGTATCCAGAGCCAGAAGCAGAGCTTCCCCCTCAAGGAAAGCGAAATTCAAGCTGGTTATATTAGGTACTCTATGCTGGAGGTGGCCGTTAATAGTTACATGATCTATACGTGAAATAATCCCGTTTTCAAGCCTGTCGCGCAGAGTTGACAAGTTGGCAGCTTCAGTATCAAGTTCATTGGTTGCAAAACGCAGGGCTGTAGCCAGGCCAACCACTCCGGGAATATTTTCAGTTCCGGGGCGTAAAATCTTTTCCTGGTGCCCTCCTTCAAAAAGCGGGGCAAGCTTGACGCCATCACGCTTGAAAAGAGCTCCGGTTCCCTTTGGACCGTAAATTTTATGAGCTGTGAGGGAGAGCAGGTCAACGCCTATTTCTTTAACGCTGACCGGGATCTTACCTACAGCCTGGACGGCATCAGAGTGAACTGCTATGCCCCGCTTACCGGCAAGGGCAGCAATTTCTTTCAGAGGCTGGATCGTGCCGATTTCATTATTAGCTAACATTATACTGATCAAGATGGTATCGTGACGGATTGCTTTTCTAACTGTTTCAAGCTCAACCAGACCATATTGATCAACCGGCAGATAGGTTACTTCAAATCCCTGCTTCTCAAGTTCATGAAAAACGTTGAGGACTGCATGGTGTTCAATGACTGAGGTAACCAGGTGTTTGCCTTGTTTGCTGTTAGCATAAGCAAAACCCTTAATAGCCAAATTATTGCTTTCCGTGCCACCACTGGTAAAATAGATTTCTTTAGGTTCAGCCTCTATGGCTGAGGCAACCTCATTGCGTGACTCTTCCAATGCACGCTTTGCCTTCTGCCCTATGGAATACAGGGTGGAGGGGTTTCCGTAAATTTCAGTATAATATGGTCGCATGGCATCAGCAACTTCAGGTAAGACCGCTGTTGTAGCGGCATTATCCAGGTAAATCTCTTTCATGAACATAACCTCCTGCTAACCCCTAAAAAGTTTCTCATCATTATGCCTTCACTTTCGGCAATTTCAGGCGGGCTTATTTATCTTCAATCTACCTTTTATATTTCTCGACCCTGGCTTTTGGTATTATAAGCTTATTGACATAATTACTATAGTTTCAGTATACTTTACAAGGGAAAAGGTGTCAACACCGGATATTTTTAGCGAATAAACAATTCAAAGGAGTATTTCCTGGTGGCTATAATAACACGACAAGAACAAATATTTATAGAAGGAAGAACTTGAAATTTTAGATGATCTTGAAATATTCCGGCTCGCAAAAGATTATCTGCCAGATTAAATGCTGATGCAGCACTTAGAAGGAGACAGGGACTGCCGGCGCAATGACTACTCCTGTACGGGCTGTATGGAATTCCAGCGTGACCGGGTTAATATATCAGCATCCTTCTACTGAAAACTCAATTTTCTTGCAGCCTCTATTTCGAATTTTCTTTCGGCTTCCTAATTACATTTTATTCCATATATAGCTGCGTTTCCGAAAATCGGTTGAATATAAACTAATGTTAGTGCCTAAAAAAAATAAGTGCCAAGCTATTACTGTTTTTCTTTAAAAACCTCTTCTGCTACCCTGAAGCTGTCAATTGCTGCCGGAACACCGCAGTAAATAGCACACTGTAAAAAGACTTCCCTTATTTCCTCGGTGGTCACACCATTGTTAAGAGCTCCCCGCACATGCAGCTTCAATTCGTGGGGCCGGTTTAAAGCGGTGATCATGGCCAGGTTAAGCAGGCTGCGGGTTTTTCTTGAAAGCCCCGGCCTTTTCCAGATTTCTCCCCAGCAATACTGTGTTACAAGTTCCTGCATGGGCCGATTGAACTCAGTCATTCTGTTAATGGCATTATCCACGTACTCAGAGCCGAGCACTTCTTTACGGACGGCAAGACCTTCATCAAACTTTTTTTGATCCATGTCAAGCTCCTTTCCTGGAATTATTCTATGGCTTTATAAATCTTATCACTTAGAAAGCCCTGTGACACATACTATTCTATCAAATTCGGACAGTACTTCAAAACTTTCATGATTAAAATACAACCTGCTAATATAATACTGCCAGTATTTTGCCTTCTTAAAAACTAATAATCAAATTACAAGAGACCTATATATTGCATTATTGTAATATTATGCTATAATCTTAATTAGCTAATCTTTGGAGAGGGTGTTTACTGTGTCATCTAAAGTTGTTATTGTCGGTGGAGTAGCCGGCGGGGCTTCTACTGCCGCCCGTCTGCGTCGCCTGAGTGAAGAAGCGGAAATCGTTTTGCTGGAACGCGGCGAATATATTTCTTACGCCAACTGCGGCCTTCCCTATTACATCGGAGGAACAATCGAAGAAAGAGACAGCCTTTTTGTCATGACTCCGGAAAAGTTTAAGGCATGGCTGAATATTGATGTGCGAACCTTGAATGAAGCTGTTAGCATTGACCGCGAAAATAAGGAAATCGAGGTGTTGGACAAAACCACCAATCAGAAATACCGGGAAAGCTATGATTGCCTGGTTCTTTCACCGGGCGCCGAGCCGCTGCGCCCTCCCCTGCCCGGGATCAACAGCAAAGGCATTTACAGCCTGAGAACAGTCAATGATGCTGACCGTATTTTTGATCACTTGAAAGAAAAATGCCCGCAAAAAGCTGTTGTAGTAGGGGCCGGTTATATTGGCCTGGAGATGGCCGAAAACCTGTACCACCGCGGCCTGGAGGTCACCGTTGTGGAACTCGCTCCCCAGGTTCTGCCGCCTGTTGACGCTGATATGGCAGCACTGGTTCAACAATATCTGCGCGCCAGGGGTGTACAGCTTCATTTAGGCAGTGGTGTTAAACAGTTCCATCAAACTGAAAAAGGCGGTCTTGAAGTTGAACTAAACAACGGCGAACTGTTGGAATCCGACCTTATAATCCTTTCAATTGGTGTAAAACCGGAAACGAAGCTGGCCCAGGAGGCCGGATTAGCGGTCGAAAGGGGAATAAAGGTTAACGAACAGATGCAGACGAGCGACCCTTCAATATATGCTTTAGGTGATGCTGTTGAGGTTATCCACCTGATCACCGGTAAACCGGCAGTAATTCCCCTGGCCGGACCTGCCAATAAGCAGGGGCGTATTGTCGCAAACAACATCGCCGGAAAATTTGATACTTACAAAGGAACCCAGGGCACCTCCGTTTTAAAAATATTTGATATGACTGTTGCTACAACGGGCGCAAATGAGCGAATTCTAAATGATGCAGGCTTAGAATACCAGAGCATTATTATTCATCCCAATGACCATGCCGGTTATTATCCCGGGGCCTCTCCCCTGTCGCTCAAGCTGCTTTTCAGCCCCGAAGGAACTATACTGGGTGCCCAGGCTCTGGGTTACGGAGGAGTGGAAAAACGGATTGACGTGCTTGCTACCGCCTTGCGCGCAAGCAGCAGCATCTATGATCTGCAGGAGCTGGAGCTGGCCTATGCTCCGCCATACTCTTCGGCAAAGGATCCGGTCAATATGGCCGGCTTTGTTGCCGGCAACAAGCTGCAAAATGGTTATGAAACCATCGAAGCGCTTGAATTGCTGGAATCAGTTTCGGATAATATGCAAATAATTGATGTGCGTGAAGCAGAAGAATTTGAACTCGGCAATATCCCGGGCAGTATAAATATCCCCCTGGGACAACTGCGCGAGCAACTGGAAATACTTGATCGCAAAAAGGAAGCAGTCACCTACTGCAGTGTCGGCCTGCGCTCTTACCTGGCATCGCGCATTCTTATCCTAAACGGTTTTAAAAAAGTGCGTAACTTAAATGGCGGCTACCATATATTCCAGGCTTTACAAAGTGAAAATAACAACTCAAAAACATAAGAAGGTGGGACAAGGGGACAGGTTCCTTGTCCCACACTTTTTCCCTCTCTCAGGGACAAGGGGACAGGTTCCTTGTCCCACACTTTTTCCCTCTCTGAAGGAAACAAACAGGCCACATAGAAGTACCTGTTAATAATTCTTTGGAGAGGAATGGGCACAGTGAAAAATACCGCTTTCATTCTTTTAATTGTTGTCTTTTTTGTTTTAGTGGTGACATTTTATCTTGGTGGGACTCCCCTTGTTGCAGAGGGTTTGACCCGGGCAGGAGAAACCGCGATGCGGGCCTCCCTGCTTATTATCACTGCTTTTATTGTTATTGGCCAACTGCAGGTAATGATTTCTTCCGAGATGATAAAAAAATGGCTGGATAAGTATTCTGGCAATAAAAGTTTAGTTTACAGTTCCCTGGCAGGCGGCCTTTTCCCCGGAGGACCATATATATTCTACCCTTTTTTAGCAGGATTTAAGGGCAAGGGCATTCCTTTCTATATCATTTTTTCTTTCGTTATTGGCAAGCAAAACTATGACTTTACCCGCCTGCCCCTGGAAATCAGCCTGACCACCCCCGGCTTAGCGATCTTAAGAAATATTATTACTCTTCCTTTCCCCTTTATAATGGGCTTGATCGTCAGACGTTTTTTCCCAAAAGGTTTTGGGGAGAAGTATAGGGAACAGGGTGAACAGTAATGGCGATGCCGACCATAGTATTTTTGATCCTGGCTGTTATTCTTTTTTTGATAAACCTGAGGAGCGGCAAACACTGGGAAGGTTTAAGGAGCGCGGTTAAACAATTTATTGTTGTCCTGCCGGTTATCCTGCTGGCCATGTTGCTGGCAGGATTGCTCGAAATTCTGATCCCCGAAGAATTCATTAAGCGCTGGTTGTCCCAGGAAGCCGGGTTGACCGGAATTATACTTGGCACTTTTGGCGGCATGCTTATGGCTTTCGGCCCTTATGCATCTTATCCAATTATAGCTACTATTTATCATGCCGGTGCCGGCCTTGGTACGACCATAGCGCTGCTGGCAGGATGGACTTACCTCAGCCTGTCAAGAATACCCTTTGAAAGCAGTTTTTTAGGCTTGAGATTCACTTTCTTACGGATGACGCTGGGGTTAATATTTACTATCCTTGCCGGAGTTATCGCTCATTTGATTGAACTGCTTTTTTAACCTGCTCAAGCAGATATTTCAGGGTCAATTTTCAACAGCTTCATTGATCATTTCGTCCAGTACTTTTAAAAAGTTTAAGTCATTTTTTACCGTACGTTTCCTGGGCCCCCTGGTCCTGCCCCCACTGCGGCGGTATTTGGCTTTCATCGCCCGTTCTTCCAATAAAAAGTCTATATTTTCCGGCCTGTATTCTCTGCCATTGGGACTTAAACATCTGGCCTGCTTTCCGACAATCATCGCAGCCAGGCCCCAATCCTGGGTAACAACGATATCACCCTTTTCGGTAAGGTTCATGACCTTAAGATCAGCTTCCTGTGAATCACTTCCGACGACAACATGATGGTCCGATTCAATATCATGATTAAAACTGGCCACCGTCCATACCTCAATATTGTATTTGCGGCCCATATCAAAACATGCCTGCAGCACTCCCTTAGGGCAGGCATCTGCATCCACGATTACTTTCATAGCAGCTAAAATCCCTTCTTTGACGAATATTTATCGGTTAAAAGGCACAGAGGTTCCCTGGATGGTTAATAAAGCCAAAAATGGAGCGATATGGTGGGACAAGTGACCTGTCCCCTTGTCCCGGGGACAGGGGGACAGGTCACTTGTCCCACCTGGTAAGCATCAGCCGGAATGGGAATCCTTCTTATCAGAGCCCTGGCGGTAAATCAGCTGCGGTGTTTCTATAAGCACCTGCGTATCGGGCGGCACCGATTCTGTTAGCCAGACGTTACCACCGATTACAGATCTTGCTCCAATGGTAGTACTGCCTCCGAGGATTGTGGCCCCCGAATAAATAATCACTTCATCTTCAATGTCGGGATGGCGCTTCCGGCCCCGGTATTTATCGCCTGCCCCGCGGGGCAGGGAAAGCGCGCCTAAGGTTACACCCTGGTAAATGCGAACATCTTTACCGATTGTAGTCGTTTCACCGATCACTACCCCCGTTCCATGGTCTATCACAAAGCGTTCGGCAATTTCCGCCCCCGGGTGAATATCGATACCGGTCTGCCCGTGGGCATGTTCGGTCATGATCCTGGGTAAAAGCGGCACCTCGTTTTTATACAGAAGGTTTGCCACCCTGTAAACTGTAATTGCATAAATACCCGGGTAACTGAAAATTATTTCATCATAGCTCCGGGAAGCAGGATCTCCTTCATATGCAGCTTTAACATCTTCCTCCAGGGTATCCCTGATAGCAGGGATATTATCTAAAACCTTCAGGGTAATATCATAACCGGAATCAATGCACTCCCGGCAGGTCAGGTTGTAGCGTATGCAATCGTGACGAATGCTGCTGATGACCTGCTCGGAGAGCATCATAAAAAGCTCAGTTACTCCCTGACCGATATAATAGCTTAAGTTAACCGGATCGATCTTTTCAGGATTAAAATATCCCGGGAATATTATCTCCATCAGTTTATTGATGATGTTTACTACAGACTCTTTAGAAGGTATCGGTTCAAAATCGACATGGCTGTTACATTTACGCTCATTACAGCTATCAATAATTTTTTTTGTTACCTGGGGCAGTTTTTTGCGATAGCCCGCCAGGATTTCTTCTTCTGTAAGACAATTGCTATCTTTTCTTTGGCCATGGTCTGCCATTATCTATCACTCCAAACAATTCGAACAACTTTAATTATTTTTTAAGCTTTTTTTCAATAGATATACTTACAGTTAAATTATACACCTAAAGTTTGACTGACTTCAATAAAGGCAGCTGCAATGATTTGAAATCTCCTGCGGAAAACCACATGACTTGATGAAATCCCTGGAAAAATTTCTCTTTACAGCCTATATATTAATAGCTTTAGTTGTTGAGCTCTATGTAAAGCAAGTGGATTTTTAGTTTTTGAAAAGGCCCGGGTTATGCTATACTTTAATGGCCGATTCGGAAGGATTGCCCGGAGGTGTTCATCAGTTGAGATTAACGAAAAACAGGCGCCAAAACTCCAGACTGTTTTCCTGGAATCAAAAAATAACCGGATTAGCCATAATCATCTTTACGCTTGCAGTGCTTATAGCAGTAATATTTTATGGTTTTTTTCAGGTTGATCCGTCCATTGATAGAGCTGAAGTAGGCAAAACTGAACCATCCGAACCGCTGGTTATCGTCTGGGAGTATGCGGCAATCGAAGCTGAACCGTCAACAATCAGCCAGATGCCTTCACTCCAGGTTGTTTCACCAACCTGGTTTCATATCATAGACGAAACAGGTACCATAGATAGTCAATTTGACAAAGATTATCTCATTTGGGCAAGGGAACGCGGCTACGATGTCTGGGCCCTGGTTACCAATAGCTTCGATCCTGATATAACTGCAGCCATTCTCAGCAATGAGGAGATCCGGCACAGCATTGTTGACGATCTAATCAACCTGGCCCTTAAATATGAGCTTGAAGGTCTTAATATTGATTTCGAAAACTTTCACAGCGATTATCGCGATCTCTTCACGAAATTCGTAAGTGAACTGGCAGAACGCTGCCGCGAAGAACATATAATCGTTTCGGTTGATGTAACGATGATCTCAAACTCGACATACTGGAGTGCCGGTTATGACCGCGCCGCCCTGGCTGAAGCGGCAGACTACATTATCCTGATGGCTTATGATGAACACTGGGTTTCATCACCGGTAGCCGGTTCTGTAGCTTCTCTGCCGTGGGTGGAGCGCGGCCTGGAACGGGTGTTAAACGAAGTTCCCCCGGAAAAACTAATCCTGGGTGTACCTTTCTACACCCGCTTATGGCAAATAGATAAATCAGGTGATGAGCCGTTAGTTTTAAACAGCTGGGCCTACTCCATGCACAGGGCAGAAGAAATAATTGAGGAAAATGAAGCAAATCTACACTGGGACGGTGACGCTCTTCAATACGTAGCAACCTATACCAAAAACGGCCTGGACTATGTAATGTGGCTTGAAGATACTACTTCGACGAGTTACCGCCTGGAGTTAGTCAGCCGTTATGAACTGGCAGGCATGGCCGCCTGGAGGCGCGGTCTGGAAAAAGAGGAAATATGGCTGCTTATAGATGATTGGCTAACAACCACCAGGTAAGTGTATAATGAGCTTAAATCAGCATATTTTATGAAGTGAGACCAATTATAACCGGGCCAACACTGTAACCCCACAACTGCGAAGTATATCTTGTCATTTCCAGAACTCCGGAGTAAAATCTAAACAGTATAAGAGTCAACTATAAACTTGCAGGAGCGTCAATTACCGCTGTGAAAAAACCCGGCCAGCCTTATTCCGGATTCGCCGATATTTACGATCAGATAATGTGCAGCGTAGATTATGAAGCCTGGGCTGACTACGTGGAACAACTGCTCAACCGCTTCTCGAAAAACCCCCGTTCCCTGGTTGATTTGGCCTGCGGCACAGGAAATTCTACTCTGCCCTTCGCCCGTCGCGGTTACCTGACCGCGGGAGTAGACCTCTCCCCCGAAATGTTGGAACGGGCCCGCAGCAAAACAGCCCAAAATGGACTCCGGGCTAATTTTTTTGAACAGGACCTCCGCCGCCTTGACCTGCCGGAGGAGTACGATTTAGCCCTGCTTTTCCAGGACGGCTTCAACTATATCCTCAGCGAAAAAGAATTATCCGAAGCAATTAACCAGGTTTACCAGGCGCTGAAACCTGGTTCGCTATTCATTTTCGACCTGACCCGCCCATCGCTACGCTCAGATGGCGATACCGGGAATGTATCGTGGGCTGATCAGGATGATTACGCCTTGATCGTGGAGAGCAGCTATAGTTCCAAAGAAGACCTCTGGTCAGCCCGGTTAACTGTTTTCCAAAAGTTAGAAAACGGCTTCTACAGAAAGTTCCAGGAGATGCACCATGAAAAAGATCACGATCCGGACCTGGTTGCCAGGCTGTTGGAAAAGACCGGGTTTAAATTGCTGGACATCTACCCCAGTTTCAGTCTGGAACCGGCAGGCAGTTCTGAGCCGAAACTTACCTTTGTTGCTGAAACATAAAAATAACCTGGATAAAAATCTCCAGCCCCTTTTTCCGCTTCGAAAACAGCCAAATAGATCAATAAACTTTTAAGTATCGGTAATAACACTGCATAACAATGCAGGCTAACAATTTATTCACTTGGCCTGCCATAGATTGCGCCGGACACAATTTTCAGAACTGACAATTCGAAACCTTATTGCCTGCCCCTGGTTAAAGAGCAGCACATTTTTACTTGAAGGCCTCAAGATAGGATTTAACCCGTTCTGTTATTTCCTTTTTTCCTCCTCCTTCTTCCACCAACCTGACTATCGCACTGCCAATGATCACGGCGTCTCCTTCATCACCAAGCGACGCCACCTGCTGCGGACGGGAAATTCCGAACCCGAGGGCCAGGGGCATATCAGTATAAGAACGAACCCGCTTTAACAGCTCTCGGCCCGACGCAGGGATATCTTCTCTTGCCCCGGTAACACCTGTAACAGAAACACAGTAGATAAAACCTCCCGCCTGCTGGGTGGTGGCACGGATTCGTTCAGTTGAACTGGTAGGCGAAAGGAGGTTAATAAAGTGGATGCCGGCATTGGTCAAGACCCGACTCAGGGTTTCACTTTCCTCGAGGGGCAAATCCGGAACGATTATTCCATCAATGCCACTCTTCCGGGCATCTTCTACGAAACGATCGATTCCGTATGATAAAACCGGGTTGTAATAGCTCATAATAAGAAGTGGGATATCAGTCTTAGAACGTAATTTAGCAGCCAGGTTAAGCACATCATTTAAAGTTACCCCCTTTTTTAGGGCTCGGGCTGAAGCAGCCTGGATAACCGGGCCATCGGCAACGGGATCAGAAAAGGGGACTCCCAATTCGACCATGGCGACACCGCTGAGCGCCATTTCCATCACAAGGTCTTCTGTAGCTGCCAGATCAGGATCGCCGGCCGTCAGGTAGGCAATAACGCCTTTGCGACCTGCAGCTCTTAAGCTTTTAAACCTCTTGTCTATCCTGTTCATCTGCCTGCCTCCTTCAGAACTTTTGAGACCTCGGCTACATCTTTATCACCGCGCCCCGAAAGACATACTATTACTATCTCATCTGGTGAAGTAAAAGAAGTAAGCTGCTCCAGGTAAGCAAGGGCATGAGCACTCTCAAGGGCGGGAATAATACCTTCACATTCGGCTAGCAGGGCGAAAGCCTTTAACGCTTCATCATCGGTAACGGCTTCATAAACTGCCCGTTTTGAATCTTTAAGACAGGCATGTTCGGGGCCAACCCCGGGGTAATCGAGCCCTGCTGAAATTGAATGGGCAATCTCGACCTGTCCGGCTGCATCCTGCAAAAGGTAACTTAAGTTTCCATGCAGCACTCCGGGTCTTCCGCCTCGTAA
>SKZS01000074.1 GCA_007127255.1 Syntrophomonadaceae bacterium
ATGTCGAGGCACGCCGCATAGTAGAGGTGCCTGTAGATTATAAGGGCTTCGATCTGCCCAATATATTTGTGGTCGGTTACGGCCTCGATTATAATGAAAAATACCGCAACCTGCAGTTCATTGCTGAATTTGATCGGCCTTAAAGGATGAAAAAAAATTGCATTACCCCTTTAAGCAACTTACTCTAATCTCCAATCGTATTTGCAGGTATATCCTTGATATTTACTTTACATTACAGTATAGTGTAAAGCAAGCGGGAGGTGTTTGACGTGCCCACTGTAAAATTAAGTTCAAAAAACCAGATCGTTATCCCCGGTGAAGCCAGGCAAAAGCTCAATTTAAAAGCGGGAGACAGGTTAAAGGTTTTGATTAAGGGAGATTCAATCTGCCTGGTGAAAGAACCGGAAAGTTACGTGGAAAAGTTATATGGCTCAGGCAAAGGTTCTTATGATGATAACTACCTGGTTGCAGAAAGAGAGTCCTGGAAAAAGTGAAATCTTACTTGAACTGTAAGCAGCCTTTTCTTGATACCTGTGTGCTCATATATTTCCTCGAAGGACACGAGCTGTTTGGCAGGCAGGTTAAAAAAATAATGGAAAAGGTTGAAAGTGGGATAATAAAAGCTACAATTTCTGCTTTAACCGTAACGGAACTGCTGACCGGCCCATACCGCTGCAAGAATGATTTGCTGGCACTTGAGTACCATGCCCTGCTTTACTATTTCCCCAACCTTGAAATTGTTGATATCAACCTGGATGTTGCTGTGGATGCTGCCAGGATTAGAGGCACCTATGATATTGCCACTCCAGATTCATTACTGCTGGCAACCGCTCTTCGGGTCAAGGCAGATGCATTCATTACCAGCGATAAAAAATTGTTAAGATTTAAGGAGTTAGAGGTGTTTTTAATCAAGTAAAGTACATAATAAAACCAGGTCCCAACAGACCTGTGGTTTTACTTTAAGGGTATCTCGCTCTATTTAATGCCATATTTTAGAGCTATTTCTGCTGATCAATGAAATTGTTTATCTGCTGAATGAACTCGATTAAGTCAGAAGTGTTATTGTGGACAATAAAATATAATTCTTCGGCTTCAACCATATGGTAAAGGTGAACAAGGCGGTTGCGATATCCTGCCATTTCCATCAGGGTTTCTCCCAATTCATCGGAAACAGCTCCAATTTTAACAAGGCCTGAGGCAATACTTTTATATTCCCCGGCGAGCTCGACCTGACCTGATTTAGCCAGTATATGGCGACCTATATCGAAGACTGCTTCGAGAGAGCGCCGCAGAAAACTTTCTGCAGCGGCACTGTTTAGGCTAAGTAAAAATTGATCTTTAGGTAAACTTTTTAACTGGTCCAATTCTTTGCAGTAATCGTTAATCATACTTAACCTTTGTCTTACCAGAAGGTGGTTGATCATCAGGATATATCCTCCAGTTGCTCTTCGTAGAACTTTTCGAGTACCGGCCTAAAATCGGCAGCTTTCCTGAGTACACTTTCTTCATACTCTTCCTGCAGATCCTTACTCTTAGCATAAATACAGATGCCATAAACCGCCTCTGCCTGAAAAACGGAATGCTGTTCCTGGAGCAAGACAAGATCCAGTCTAAGAGGTTTAAATATTGGGCTGAGCTGATTGTAAAGCCTGCTGTATAGTGCCGGCAAATATTCTGGTTCAGGCAGTTCGTTTTTCATCACTAAACCAATATCCAGATCTTCGAGCTGGTCATTAGCGGCAACGGCTTTACCTTCTAGAAGCGTTATGCCCTTTTCGATTTTAGAGCCGAACAGGTAGATTAAGTTAATATTATTATCTTCGGCAATTTTTTTAAGCTTCCCTTTCTTGCTCATATCTGCAGGAATACCTTTCTAACATATTAGTTGCAATATCTTCCATAACATTATAAGACATTCTATTCTAATTAACAAATAAGTAAAACGAGCCAAATAAGTACATAATAAGACCAGGTCCCAACAGACCTGCTGCCTGGCCTTCAGAATCATTATCCCCGAACATCTCCAGCCATTCCCGTCGCCCCTACAGACGACTTCTTGTGGCCTCCGAACGGTTTTTAATGTTCTGAGTTGCGGTTTTCCGGCGCTTCCCGGTTTCAGTCCGGTTTAACCCTTTCTGATTCCTTTCAGCTACCGTCCCTTGCAACTGTTCGGTTTTCCTGGATAGTGCCGGTTTTAAATCCAGGCTTGCGCCTTTTTCTTTCACCGGTTTTTCCCTTCCAACCGAACCCGGCTCAACTTTCAGTCTCTCGGAACCTGGTAAAAGTATAATAGCACGGGCAGCAAAGCTTGTCAATAGTTTTTTCAATATTTTTTTAAATTTATTTAAAAAAATATATTGGATTTATTTGCTTGTGTGTCAAAGGTAAAAGCGGGACAAAAATAATCAATGCCGGGAAGGTTTATTAATACTTTTAGCCAATATATTAAACAGATATTTAGCAGGATTGGAGCAACTGATTATGACTGATAATAATAGATCAAAGAAACCAGCGGATGTTGAAACCAGGGGAAAGGTTATCTCGGTGCGCGGCAGTGTGGTCGATGTTTTATTTCTGGACAGGGTGCCGCCCCTCTATAACAAACTTGAAGCGGGGCCGGAAAGAAATATTATTATTGAAGTTGTCTCTCACCTCGAAGGCGGTGTTGCCAGGGGGATTGCCATATCACCAACCAGCGGCTTGTGCCGCGGTGACCAGGTTGTCGATAGTAATGACATGATTCATGTTCCTGTCGGCAAACAGGTTTTGGGGCGCATGTTTAATGTTCTCGGAGATACGATCGATGATAAGGAAACGCTGTCTGATGGTGAAAGGCGCGGCATTCATCAACCTTCAGCTTCCGTATCCCGCCGGGTTACGACAACAGAAATATTTGAAACCGGCATTAAAGCGATTGATCTGCTCACGCCCCTTGAACGGGGCGGCAAGGCTGGTCTTTTCGGCGGTGCTGGCGTCGGTAAAACAGTCCTCATTACCGAGTTGATAAATAATACCGTCGGCAAACACGAGGGGGTAAGCATCTTTTGCGGTATCGGTGAGCGCTCCCGCGAAGCGGAAGAGCTCTACCGCG
>SKZS01000049.1 GCA_007127255.1 Syntrophomonadaceae bacterium
AAGCAATCTGAAAATATGGGTAACGCGGAGAATTGGCCTGATTACCTGGAAGTTGTTATAATAAGTAAGTACGGTTGTCGTATTTTATGTACAGGTTGTAATTTTAGTGATTTTTGTAAACACCAGCAGGTTAAACTGTTTTTTAGAAGGAGATTTTTCGATATGCTAAAAGAACTGTCTGTGGAGGTTTTTGTTCGTGAGGTTGCATCTTCCTCGCCGGCTCCCGGTGGAGGAAGTGTTGCCGCCCTGGCCGGGGCCCAGGGAGCTGGCCTTCTTTCCATGTACTGTAATCTCAGTCAGAACCGTGAAAAACTGGGCGATATAGTGGATCAATTGCAGGAAAAGGGAGAAGAGGCCCGTTTTCTTAAAACTAAGCTGATCGAGGCAATTGACGAAGATACTCTTGCTTTTAACCAGGTTATGGAGGCATATCGCTTGCCGAAGGAAAGTGGTGAAGAAAGAGCAGCCAGGGAAAAAGCAATCCAGAAGGCGGCAGTAAATGCAGCAGAGATTCCCATGCATACGGCCAGGGGCAGCTTGCGGATCCTTTCGCTTGTTGATGAGGTGGCGGCAAAAGGCAATCCCGCGGCAATAACCGATCTCGGTGTAGCTAACCTGCAGGCTTTTTCCGGAGTTGCCGGAGCCTGCTACAATGTAAAAATTAACCTGGGTATGATCAAAGATGGAAAAAAAGTCGCTGACTTTGAAGCTGAAACTAAGTCGATTATGAAGGAAGCCGAAAAGCTTTTTAAAAAAAATCGCCGGAGAATTGAAGAAAAGGTCTAAGAAGGAGTGGTATGATGTCAGATCTTTACAGCACAATTGACAACTCTTCCCTGCTGATGTTTCTTTTTTACCCCCAGAAACGACACAGTAAACCTCCCGGTAGAGCTTATGACCTGGCAGTACCTGTTGCTGACGGGGTTAGCATAACCTGTCGGGCTTATCCCGGACAAGAGCAGAAACCCTGGTTGCTTTACTTTCACGGCAACGGTGAAGTGGTCAGTGACTATGATGGCATTGCACCCCTGTATAATGAAAAGGGTTTAAACCTGCTTGTGGCAGACTATCGTGGTTATGGCGCAAGCAGCGGCAAGCCGACATTCAAAGATATGGTCAGTGACGCTGTTATCATATTTGATAATGTTACTGAACAAATTAACAAATCCGGGGGAAGAAGCAGCTGGTACGTGATGGGCCGATCCCTGGGCAGCATATCTGCCCTGGAACTGGTTGCCCGTTACCCTGAAAAAATTAGCGGGTTGATCATAGAAAGCGGCTTTATTAGTGTGGCAGGGTTAATCCGCCACCTTGGTTTGCCTTCTCCCGGCGATCTTGCATCCCTGGAAAAAGAATATCGACGACTGACGGCCGCTATAGAAAAGCCTGCCCTTGTCATTCATGGTGAGCGAGACCGCCTGGTTCCAATTGAACAGGGGAAAGATTTGTATGAAACTCTAGGTTCAGAAATAAAAGAACTGGTAATTATCCCCCGGGCAGATCATAATGATATCATGTTTGTCGATTCAAAAAAATATATTGATGCTATCGATCGTTTTATTTCCAGTTCGAAAGAGGCAAGCTAAGCTTAAGAGGAGGACGATAGTAATGCAGATCAAAGATATTATGACTACTAATGTAGTAACTGTATCTATTACTGATTCGGTTGAGCAATGTGCCAAACTTCTACAGGAAAATAATATAAGCGGGCTGCCTGTCCTTGATGATTCAGGCAGGGTAACGGGAATAGTTACAGAAGGTGACTTGATCAGGCGTGCGTCCAGGATTAAAGCGCCCGGTTACCTGGAGATTTTAGGAGGATTGATTTATCTTGGCAGTCCGAAAAAGTTTGTTGAGGAGCTGCAGCGGGCCATGTCGCTTGAAGCAGGTCAACTGATGAGCAAGGATGTCGTATTCGTCAAGCCTGACGATTCTCTTGAACAGGCCGCAACCTTGATGGTTGATAAAGGTATTAACCGGCTTCCAGTGATTGATGATGAAGAGAAATTGGTTGGAATCGTCTCCCGGCGCGATATCATGACTCGTTTATACAGCAAATAGAAAAAAACGCGATGGTGTTGTAAATATGTTAACTAATGGGGTAAAAGTAGCCCTGGCAGGTTCCGTGGTTAACTTTTGCCTCGGTATATTTTATGCCTGGTCTGTTTTCGCCGATGGGTTAATCAATGAACTGGGTTGGTCCAGGTCAGCAGCCATGCTTCCTTATACACTTGAGCTGCTTGTCTTTTCAATCGCAATGATTTTTGGCGGCCGTTTTCAGGATCGCTTTGGTCCCCGCCGGGGACTGACCTTAAGCGGTATATTCACGGGCCTGGCCTTAATTCTTTGTGCGCTAACCGCAAGTCCTATCGGTGTTACTCTTTCTTTTGGAATTATCTTTGGCAGCGCTGCTGCTTTTGGCTATTCTGCAGTAACCCCTGCAGTTCTCAGCTGGTTTCCACCCCGCAGGAGAGGCCTGGTTACAGGTTTGATCCTTATGAGCCTTGGTGCCGCGGCCCTGGTATGGGCTCCCGTTATTAACCTGTTACTTGTCAATTTAGGCATTATCAAAACTTTTGTAGTTTGCGGTTTATTGATTTTTTTAGCTATTTCTGTTTGTTCCAGGGCTGTTGTTATGAATACTTCTTTAGATGAACAGCCTGTTGAAATTATACAGCCGGCAGAGGAGACAACAGAAAATACCGAAAAAATTTGGCGCCTGGTTATCCGCAAACCTGCTTTTCGTACACTTTGGCTCATGATCGGCCTATCCAGCGGAATTGGCTTTATGTTTATTGGCCATCTTGTCCAGATAGCCGAACTAAACTTCAATATAACATGGGGTTACGTGTTCGTATCCCTTTTTGCCCTGACAAACGCCCTGGGCAGACTTGCAGGCGGGGCTCTCTGTGACCGAATTGGTTATATAGACAATTTTAAAACAGCGCTTTGCGTTATGGTGGTAGCAATGCTTCTTTTTTTAAGCGGGCTAGGTTGGCCAGCCCTGGTATCTGCCACAGTTTTACTTGGTTTAAGCTATGGCAGTCTTTATACTTCATTCCCTGTAATCGTTGCCGATATTTTTGGTTTAAAAAATTTTGGTATTAATTATGGGATGATCTTTACCGCTATCGGTATTGTCGGCAGTCTGGGACCATTAATCGCCGCTTACCTGGCGGAATTGGCCGCCAGTTATTATCCTGCCTTTATTCTCGGATTGATTGCAGCCCTCGTATGCTTTGCCCTTGTTGAAAACCTGAAAAAAATGACTGCCCCGAATTGATATCTAAATAATATTTTTCCCTGCAGGACTGATACTCTTTATGTTATGATAATGTGAAAGAAAACATCGAAGAATGTTAATTCTCGGAGGGTTTATCATGTCAAGAGGATACAAACTGACTATCCTGGCTATTGTCGCTATGGCCGTAATTGTTGTTCTGGTGATTACAAACCAGGAACTGTTTTCCAGCCCAGGCGAAGAGCGAAGTAATGCCGTGGATATTGCTGTTAATGATGAAGTAACTGAAGTTGAGGAGAGAGCGGAACTTGAATTTGATCCTGATGCCGATCCTTATCAGTCATTTTTAGAGGCGCGCCAGGCGGAAAAACCAATAGTTTTGGAGTTTTATGCCCGCTGGTGAAGCGCCTGTGTGATGATGGAGCCCGTGATTATGGCTCTAAAAGATCATTATGGTGACGATGTGGCCATTATTATAGCTGACATTGATCAACCTGAAACAGAAATGCTGCTCGAGGAATTTGAAGTTTTTTATATCCCTGCCTTCATCTTTATTGACGATAGAGGGAATATTGTTACCGAAGAGGCAGGTGCTTTTAGTTTCGAGGAAATGACAGCCAGGATAGATCCCCTGGTCAGGGATACCGCTGAAGCAGAACAGATTATCCCGGGACTGGAACAGTTTTTTTCCGAGACGCTTCCAAATGTCGTCGGGCAGAGGTCTTTTTTTACGCTGTTCCTGGTTTTTGCCGGCGGCCTGGTTACCAGTATCAGTCCCTGTATACTTTCCATGGTTCCTCTCCTGGTTAGCTATATTGGCGGTTACGGTGAGGGCCCCCGTTCAAGGGGTTTTATGCTTTCTTCCTCCTTTGTGATTGGTCTGGCGGTTACTTTTGCAGTCTTAGGTTTTATTGCAGCTTATTTTGGCCGGGTTTTCGGGCAGATTGATGCAACCTGGTATTATATTCTCGCTGCCGTAGCAATTATCATGGGCTTGCAGCTGCTCGGTGTTTTAACATTCAATCTGCCGGGGTTGAAAAAAATACCATTTAAGAAAGCTGGTTTTGGAGGATCCATGGGTATGGGTATGCTCTTTGGGTTGGTTGCTTCGCCCTGTGCTACCCCGGTACTCGCAGTAATTATTACCTATGCTGCTGTGCAGGCCGAGCCGTTTTATGGCAGTGGATTGCTTTTTGTTTACGGTATCGGGCACGGTATTCCGCTCTTAGTGGCAGGAACATTTACCGGGATAGCCAGAAGCCTGCCCAGGTTTAATAAATATACACATTATCTCAGCTACATCAGTGGTTTTATTCTGATTCTTCTCGGGCTGATTCTTCTTGCCTGGGTCAATTGGTAGCAAATAGGTTTTGGAACGGATTAATATATAAGGAGTTGGTTTATTCAGATGGAAGTGAACATCCTTGTCGGAGGAGCGGCTGGTCAGGGTATGGAGACTGTAATGAACCTGCTTGGGAAAGCCCTGGTCAGGGAAGGGTACGGATTGGTTTATACCAAGAACTATATGTCCCGAGTCCGGGGCGGTCATAATTTTTCACGCCTGCGTATTGCCGGGGGCAAACCATGGTCAACAGTTGAATCAATTGATGTTCTTGTTGCCTTGAACGAAGAGACTTATAATTTGCATCGTGAAAAACTGGTTCCGTCGGGACGGATAATATTTGATCCCGGGCATTTTACTTTGCCTGAATATGAAGACAGGGGAGTGCCTGTCGAGCTGCAAAAGCTGGCTGAAGAAGCCGGCGGCAAGGTTATGGCTAATACCGTTGCAGTTGGCGCGCTGCTGGTTTTGATCGGACAGCAGGGTGAAACTGTGGAAGAGCTGCTTAAAGAAACTTTTGCAGATAAAAAAGGGGTAGCTGAGAAGAATATTACAGCCTTAAACTCGGGTATGGATGCGGCTGCTCGCTATTGCAGTGCCTGCTTTACGCTGCCGCCTAAAAATGAGAGTGAAGGTATGCTTTTTATAGACGGCAACCAGGTACTTGGTATGTCTGCCCTGGCCAGCGGCTGCCGGTTCTTATCGGCTTACCCGATGACTCCCTCAACAGGGGTAATGAACTACCTGGCGGCCAAAAGCAGGGAACTGCCTGTAGTGGTTGAACAGGCTGAGGATGAAATAGCGGCAATTAATATGGCTATAGGTGCCTCTTACGCCGGGGTGAGGGCGATGACCTGCACATCGGGAGGTGGTTTTTCCCTGATGACTGAAGGGCTTTCCCTGGCCGGAATGATCGAAACGCCCCTGGTGATTATTGTTGCCATGCGACCGGGGCCGGCAACAGGCTTGCCTACGCGAACCGAACAGGGCGACCTCGAATATGTTATCCATGGCGGTCATGGTGAGTTTCCGAGAGCGGTACTGACTGCTACTTCCCATGAAGATGCCTTTTACAGGCTAAATAAAGCTTTCGAGTTGGCCGATCGCTACCAGATCCCTGTCCTCTTTTTATCCGACCAGAATTTTGCCGATACTCATCGCTCTGTTGAGTCCTTTGATTTTAGCAGGCTTAACTATAACCGTTACCTGGCTGAAGAGGGGCAGTTTGAAAAACCTTATCAGCGATATCGGCTTACGGAAAGCGGCATCTCACCGCGTATCCTGCCGGGCCAGTTTGCTGATCAGGTGGTGTTGGTTGACAGTGATGAACACGATGAAAATGGCAACATAATCGAAGGCGCCGAACCGCGGCAGGCCATGGTTGATAAAAGGATGCGTAAAATGCCCGCCCTTGCTGAGGAAATGGACGAACCTGATCTGTACGGTGACCCTCACCCTGAAACCCTGCTAATTGGCTGGGGTTCCACCTATGGTGTAATGCGTGAAGCAGTAGATGCCCTTTCAGCTTCGGGTGTTAAAACAGCAATGTTACACTTTAGCGATATATGGCCTTTGCCGCAGAAAAGGTTAAGAAGTTTGCTCCCTGCGGTTAAGATGAGCTGCTGCGTTGAAAATAACTGTACGGGCCAGCTGGCCTCAATTATCCGTCGAGAAACAGGGCTTTTAATTGATCGTTCAATACTTAAATATGACGGGCGTCCTTTCCTGGGGCACGAAATAATTGCGGAGGTGGAAAAAAATGCTGAGAGCTGAAGACTATCTGGTCGGTGAAACAGCCTGGTGTCCGGGCTGCGGAAACTTTTCTATTCGGGAGTCCTTGAGTGAAGCCTTGTCCGAATTGGAGTTGCAGCCTCATAATGTTTTAATTTGTTCCGGTATTGGCCAGGCAGCCAAAATTCCACATTATATCCGGGCTAACGGATTTAACGGCCTGCATGGCAGGGCTCTTCCGCCTGCCTTAGGCGCTCGTATGGCCAATAAAGACTTAAAGGTTATTGTTGAGTCCGGAGATGGTGACAGCTATGGCGAAGGAGGCAATCACTTGATTCACAATATTCGCCGTAATCCCGACCTGGCTCACTTTGTTCATGACAACCAGGTGTATGGGTTGACCAAGGGGCAGGCCAGTCCAACCAGTGATCAGGGTATGATAACAGGTGTCCAGGTAAGCGGGGTAGCCGTGCCTGCCCTGAATCCCCTGTCTTTGGCCCTGGTTCTTGGTGCAGGATTTGTAGCCCGCTGCTTCACTGGAGAGAAGGAGCATTTAAAAGAAACTATGATAGCAGCGATGCAATTTGAAGGCTATGCCCTGGTTGATATTTTGCAGCCTTGCCCTTCATTTAACAAGGTCAATACTTTTGGCTGGTACAAGAAGAGAGTTTATTTCCCGGAGATAGAAAATGTTCAGGATTGGTCAGCGGCGATGGAGATGTCCAGGCAGTGGGGTGAAAAAATCCCGCTGGGTATATTTTACAAAAGTTCCCGTCCGACCTTTGAGTCTTCGGTTGTGGCCCTGGAAGGCGAAGCCCTGGCCTGGAGGTCATTTGACCCCCTTTCCGTAGCTCATGTTCAGAACGAATTTCTCTAAGGGTGGCTTAACTGTATGGATAATGATATCAAGCATGAAGATCATTTCTGTTATAAGTGTTCCAGGAGAGTTTCTACAGGAGATGTTGTTTTTTACGGGGTTAGAAGCGGTTACTCAGCAGCTCATTTTCCCCTGTTCCATTTTAAAAAAGTTCCTTTATGTTCAGACTGCCTGGCCCGCCAGAAAAAAACAGAACTTCTTGAAAAGGGGTTCGCCGTAATTGCTTTAAGTATAGTAATATACTTTATGGCAATCGGGTTTGCAGTCATGTTCGGCTAAGCAATAATTGTGGAGGGTATAAATGTTTTTCAAAACATTTAGTAATAAAACAGTCAAAGAACTAAGAAAAAATCAGGGACTTACAGCACAGGAGCTGTCCCTGATAGCCAGGGTGAGCAGCGGAAGGATCCGTAAATTTGACCATTATAAGTTTAAAAATGTTCCTGAGCCGCTGAAGAGTAAGATAGAAAGTGTATTAAAAGGCAGGTAAAGGCAGAAATAGTCGCCCAATTCTCCTGCCTAAAAATTTGGAAAGGGGTGTTTTTATGGCTCTTGAAACTATTATAGTGGAGAAATATGATCATGTGGCAAAGATAACGTTTAACCGTCCCCAGCGTCTTAATGCTATTAACAGTACCCTGGGTCTGGAGATGAAAGGGGCTCTGGAAGAAATTGCAAGCGATGATGATGTAAGGGTTTTAGTGATTACCGGTAATCCCAGGATCAGAGAAAAAGAGGGTCGTCAGGAGATTAAGCACTGTTTTTCTGCAGGCTGGGATTTGTCGGAGACGGCTCCGGTGGAACCTATTGTTGAAATGCTTGCAGCCTATGAAAAGCCTGTAATAGCAATGATAAATGGTTTCGCTCTCGGTGGCGGTTGTGAGATAGCCCTGGCCTGTGACTTCATCTATGCTTCCGATAATTCTGAGATTGGTCTCCCTGAAATTAAACGCGGTCTTCTGCCGGGTTGGGGCGGTACTCAGCGTCTTCCCCGCCGTATAGGAGCAGCCCGGGCTAAGTGGATGATATTAAGCGGTGAAACGTTAAGCGGAAGTGAAGCAAAAGAAATTGGCCTTGTCGATGAAATGGTTTCCCGTGAGTTGCTGGACAAGACAGTTTCCGATTTTGCTGCAGTGTTGGCCGATAAACCTCCCCTTGGATTGAAAAAAATAAAAGAAGTAATCAGCAGGGGTGTCGAGGTAAACCTGCAGGAAGGCTTAAAACTTGAACAGGAAGCCCTTGGCTTTTTACTGCAGACAGAAGATTTTCAGGAGGGCATTTCGGCATTCATGGAAAAAAGAGAACCGCAGTGGAAAGGCCGCTAAAAATCAAAAAAGTATTGCTCTAAAAATAAGGCTTAAGTTCATGCCGGTTAAAGGAACAGCTGATTCTTTAAACCGGGGCTGGTCAGCCTGTGAAGATATAAAATACACTGCCCCTTCTTCCAGGGAAGGGGCATTTTCTCTGCCGCCGGAAGCCGGAACATTTCTTTAGTGATTTTAAAAAGCTGCGTTACAACCGTTTTGCCCGGTTGTGATATAATTATAAAAGAAACCTCGTTTTGCAGGTATATGCTGGTGGTTTAACCGACTGCAAATATCAAAACATGCAAAGGGGGTTATTTTATATAAATATAAGTATCGTTAAGGGAGGCTTATTGCGGGTGGCAGAAAAAAAAGTACCGTTTGACACCGAAAGAGCAGGACCCGCATTAGGGAAAAAAGGAAAATCTATCCGTATCGAGTCCATAATTAAAATAACATTTGCTTTTTTGTTGACGCTAACCCTGGTCAGTGGAGGTGCGGCGGCAGCAGTTGTAGTTAATTATATTAATGAAACCCCACCCTTTGATTTAGAGAGGCTGGCTACGGTTGAAACATCCTATATTTATGATCAAAACGGGAAAGAAATTGTCGCTCTTCATGAAGAACAGAACCGCATTGTTGTTAGCCTGGATGAAATACCCGATCATGTCCGCAAGGCTTTTATAGCTATTGAGGATGAAAGGTTCCATCAGCATCTTGGTTTCGATGTCATTGGCAGCATGCGGGCAGCTTATGCTAATTTTCAGGCTAAGTCTATTGTGCAGGGAGGCAGTACTATAACCCAGCAGCTTGCCCAGAATGCTTTTCTTACTACAGAGACTACTTACAGGCGCAAAGTCCAGGAGATCTGGCTTGCTATACAGCTGGAGCGAAAGTTTGGCAAAGAAGAAATTCTGGAGTTATATTTAAACCGAATATACTTCGGTAACGGTGCTTATGGTGTTGAGGCGGCAGCACAGACTTATTTTGATAAAAGTGTTGGCGATCTGAACTTTGCTGAAGGAGCAATCCTGGCCGGTGCAGTAAGATCACCCAATAATTATAACCCGATCGATAATGAAGTGGATTCAAAAGCGCGTATGCGCATGGTGCTTAACAGCATGGAAAGGAATGGTTATATAACCGGGGCGCAGCATCGTCAGGCCGTGCAGCAGGTACACGATTTTGCCGAGCCAAAAGATCCGGATTACCCCTATCCGCATTTTATAGATTACGTGGTTCATGACGAGTTGATCCGGATTTTAAGTTCTATCCCATCGATTGGCTCAAGGGAAGAAGCTTACCGGGCAATCTATACCGGTGGCCTGCGTATTTACACGACCCTTGATCCGCGAATGCAAACGCATGTTGAAGAAGTATTAGGCAGGGCCGATTTATATCCGACGACCATTTATGTTGATATGCAGCGAGCCAGAGAGGTCATTGCCGGATTACCGGCCGGACGCGATTTAACCCGGGCTCAGTTGCAGGAGTTGTTCGATGAGGAAGATGGTTTGCCTCAACCACAGGCGGCGATTGTTTTAGCCGATCCGGTTACCGGGCGTATTATGGCCCTGGGTGGCGGTCGTGCTTACGAGAAAAAGAAGGATGAGGTTTTGCGTTTTAGTACCCTCAGACAGCCCGGTTCGGCAATTAAGCCGATAATTGCCTATGCCCCCGCTTTTGAAGAGGGCACGCTCCCCGGAGCGGGTTCTGTTTTAGATGATTCACCATTCAGGGGTCCACAGGGATGGTCGCCCAAAAACTTCGATAATCGTTTTCGGGGCATGATTCCCGCCCGGGATGCGCTTTTTTATTCTTATAATGTTCCTGCGGTGCGTGCTTTTCAGCGCCTTGGGACGCGGGTCGGAGTCAGTTATGCCGAGCAAATGGGTATTTCAACTATCGGAGAAGATGAAATTGACAACCTGGCCCTGACCCTGGGCGGTTTTACACATGGCGTGACTGCAATTGATATGGCCCAGGCCTACGGAGTGCTGGCCAATAGCGGGGTCAGGGTTGATATGCATACTGTAGAAAGAATTGAAGACCGGCACGGTGCAATTATATATGAACAAAATATTAACCCAAGGCAGGTTTTAAGTCCTCAGGCAACTTTCCTGGTTAACGATATTTTGCAGGATTTTGTAAACAAGTACCTGGGAAGGGCTTTGCAGATAGACAGGCCGGTTGCCGCCAAAACAGGAACCACCGAAAACTGGAAAGATGTTTACCTGGTAGCTTATACGCCGAACCTGGTCGCTTCTTTCTGGATGGGTTACGACGAACCAAAAATGGGCGGAATTCAACAGGGTTGGCGCTATTCAACGGCATTCCTGCGAGAGGTATTTCTTGAGGCATTTAAGGAGTTAGAGATAAGAAGTTTTACCAGGCCTGACGGGATAGTGAGGTTAGAAGTTTGTACAAAATCAGGGCTGCGCCCGCTCGAAGGCTGCAGGTTGGATGGGACGGTACGCAGTGACTATTTTATTGAAATACATGCACCGCGCAGGACCTGTGATGTGCACATTCATTTCGAGCCTGAACCCGATGAGCCTGAAGAAGGTGAAGAGGTGGAAAATGGCGTTCCTGAAGAGCCGGATAATGGGGTAGCAGATCCTGATCCAAATGGCGGGCAAACCGAACCTCCACCTGGAGATCCGGATAATGGCGATAATGAAAATGATGAGCCTGAGGAAGAAGAGACTGAAGATGAGAATAATGGGCAGGGAGGCAACGGTGAAAATGGCTCCGACCGTTGGTGGGAAGACTTTCCAGTTGAAGGTTGATTAAATTTAGCTTCAGTTTTGATTTGCTGTTTTTAACGCGGGCATTGTCCCCGCGTTTTCTTTTGGCTGTGTGCTTCCATAAATATGAAAATTAGTACATGAAATCCCAAGGTTTAGTTGACAGGATTAACAGAATATTGATATAATGGAATACCTTTTCTATATTTATCTTTATTTCGGGAGGAGCTTATTTATGAGCAGGCTCGAAAAAGCCCGGGAAAAAAAACGAAAAGGCAGGAAAAAGTTTTATATTCTCATGTTTGTGGTGCAGGTAATAGTTATTCTTGCAGCCCTTATTTTGTTTTTGCATT
>SKZS01000037.1 GCA_007127255.1 Syntrophomonadaceae bacterium
AACGGGCTGATCTAAAATGTTGATCTAAAATGTAATAAAGGAAGGCGCTGTTCGCTTGAGAACAGCGCCTTCTTATGCTATAATAGCTTGAGCAATGGCCATAAGTGGTGCAGTATTCTAGTTGGCGCCCCTCTCCGAAAACGGGCCTAAAAATCCGTTAAGGGCACATCGATGAAGTTCCTGGTGGTGGCTGCCGACGCCCAGTTGGGGGTTGCTGCTGGGAGTTAAGAAGGATGGGGCGATCTACAATGGCATGTAGGCGTTGACCCTGCCTTCGCGGAGACCCATTGTTGGTAGCATATTGTTAACAGCAAAAATGTTACTGCCTGGGTATGAACCTGCATGCGGTACAAAGCTGGGTGCAGTGTAGCCTGCCTTGAGTGGAATAGGTGGAGGAAACCCTGAAGTTTCTTAAACCTATTCTGCAAAAGAGGCTAGGAGAGAACAGGCGCCAGGGAGGAAATCTTCTAGACTGCTCTCGAAAGAGAAGTAAGCCAGGGATTAAAGTGTGAGCTAAGTGGTAATCCAGCTCTGCTGATGGTGACACAGCGGGGGTAGTCTTAAAAGGGAACTGCCTGTTCGGCAACGACAGGTGACTATTCGGGAAATCCTGCTGGACCTAAGCCGCAAAGTTTACCTGGCTTACTACCACTTATGTTTCCTTGTACAAAGGTGATGAAGGTTGGCTAATAAAAGCAAAAGCCGTCGACGAGCGCGCTGGGTCATTGTCATTTCAATTTATACATTTTTTCTCGCCATTGTTTTCGGATTTATAACCCAGTATTTTCTAAACGAGATCCAATCGCTTGTCGCTGCATTTGCTTTGCTGCTGTTAGTAGTTGCCCTGGGAGTTATATTTGACCTCATTGGCACTGCAGCGGCAGCTGCTAAAATAGGGCCATTAAACGCGAAGGCAGCCCGCCGGGAATATGGCGCCAGGCGAGGGGTTTACCTGGTCAAGAATGCAGAACAGGTTGCCAATTTTTGTAATGATGTAGCCGGAGATATCAGTGGTGTGGTCAGTGGAACCCTGGCGGCCATACTTGTTTTTAGAATAGTGGTAACTGTACCTTTGGACCAGGCTGAATTTTATATGGGAATCTTGCTGACAGCTTTTGTAGCAGCACTAACAGTTGGTGGAAAGGCTTGGGGTAAGATTGTAGCCATTAACTATTCAACGGAAGTAATCCTTTTAGTCGGTGTAGTTATAACCAGGGTGGAAAAACCATTTGGCTGGCTGAAAAAGCCGCAGTAAAAATTCGGGGTGATGTCGGTGGGAGATTATATCAGCACCTTAAAACTTCCGGGAGATTTAAAAACTCTAAATCTAAGCGAGCTCGAGACAGTTGCTTCAGAAGTCCGTGAATATATGATCCAGACGGTTGCCGATAATGGCGGTCATTTATCGGCCAGCCTCGGTGTTGTCGAGTTAACAGTGGCTTTGCACAGCACTTATAACAGTCCAAAAGACCGTATTATCTGGGATGTCGGTCACCAGAGTTACCCCCATAAGCTGTTGACAGGCCGATGGACTCAGTTTCCTACTCTTCGCAGAATGGGTGGTCTTTGCGGGTTCCCAAAACCCTCGGAAAGTGAACATGATCCTTTTCTGACCGGCCACAGCAGCACTTCTATTTCCGCAGCGCTCGGTTTGGCCAAAGCACGCGATCATAATGGTGATGATCACAAGGTGATAGCCGTGGTCGGTGATGGAGCCCTGACCGGGGGCATGGCTTTTGAAGCCCTTAACCATGCCGGGCACATTAAAGCGAACTTATTGGTGATTCTAAATGATAATAAAATGTCAATTAGTTCTAATGTAGGCAGTCTGTCGTCCTATCTTGGGCGAATACGGTCTGATCCAAAGTACTCCCGGTTAAAAAGAGATTTCGAGGCCTTTGTTAAAAAAGTTCCTGTCATCGGGCAAAAGATGATCGATACTGCCGAAAGAATAAAAGGCGGTCTTAAATATCTGATTATGCCCGGCATGTTATTCGAGGAACTTGGTTTCACCTATTTTGGTCCGGTAGACGGACACAACATTGCTGTTCTTAAGTCCACCTTGAAACAGGCCAACAAGATGAACGGACCCGTTTTTGTTCACGTTGTAACTGAAAAAGGCAAAGGTTACCATTATGCTGAAAAGTCTCCGGAAATATTCCATGGTATTGGACCTTTCGATTTAAATAACGGAACTCCCCTGAAAAAAAAGCAGAATCCAACCTATACTGATGTATTTGGCAATACCCTGCTTGAACAAGCCCGGGCTAACGAAAAAATTGTTGCCATAACAGCTGCGATGACTGCCGGAACCGGGTTGAAGAAGTTTGCGGCAGAGTTTCCCGAGCGCTTTTACGATGTCGGTATTGCTGAACAACACGGTGTGACACTTGCTGCGGCCCTTGCAGCCGGTAAAATGCAGCCCGTAATTGCTGTTTACAGCACATTTTTACAGCGGGCTTACGACCAGATCCTGCATGACACCTGTCTGCAGAACCTGCCGGTTGTTTTTGCCGTTGATCGGGCCGGCATTATTGGCGAAGACGGCGAAACACACCAGGGGCTTTTTGATTTAACCTATTTGCGTACTATGCCCAATATGTCAATTATGGCACCGGCAAATGAAGATGAACTGCAGCACATGTTTAAAACCGCTCTTGAGCACAAGAACGGCCCGGTGGCTATACGTTACCCGCGGGATAAAGGTGTAGGTGTTGAACTTACCGAACCGCAACCATTGCCCTGGGGTAAAGGAGAGCTGCTCCGGCAGGGTGAAGACCTGCTTATAGTTGCCGCCGGTGCGGTAGTCAATGCGGCACTGGAAGCTTCTGAAAAGCTTTTCTGGCAGGGGATTAAGGCGGCAGTAATTAATGCCCGTTTTGTCAAGCCCCTGGACGAACAGTTGATTATAAATTGGGCCACAAAATGCCAAAAAGTTATGACCATTGAAGAAAACATTATCGCAGGCGGTTTTGGCAGCAGTATTTTAGAACTGATAGAGAATAAGGGTCTAAATGTTCCCGTAAAGCGGTTAGGAATAGGCGACTGTTTTATCGGGCACGGAACCAGGGCCGAGATGCTTTCTT
>SKZS01000093.1 GCA_007127255.1 Syntrophomonadaceae bacterium
ATACCTGCCGAAACAGCTGCTCAAGCTTTGAATAATTTTATTTTTCTCATATTTGCTTCACCAATATGTTAATTTCCACACTTTAATGAATAATCCTTTTTGAGTTTAAATCAGCATATGAAACCATAAAGCAAAAGAGGGCACCCGGCAGTCAAACAACCAAGCACCCTCTTTGGGTCTGCTGTATTAAACTTATAATGCTTTTATAGCAGCTAAGGTCTGCTTAACAGTTTAAGCAACCTTCTTTCCTTTTGCTGCCGGCTCTACTTCAGTTTGTAGAGCTCTTACAAGAGCAATAATCATCAGCACCTGGAGAATTAATACAGGCAGACCGACGACAACAGCCGTGGTCTGGACTGCAGACAAACCGCCAACGAGCACAAGAATTGCTGCAATGCCGCCTTCAAGAGCGCCCCATACCGCACGAATCGGTTTCGGCGGATTCAGATTTCCGCCCGAGGTTAGCATACCGTTTACATAGGTACCCGAGTCGGAAGAGGTGATAAAGAATACGGATACGACAAACACCCCAAGGAATATGAGTACATCTCCCGCCGGAAAAGTGCTGAGCAGGGCGTAGAAGCCAAACTCTTCCCCGGCGCCAACCGCCTCCGTTAACCCGCCTGCCCCGAAAAGCTCTTCGAATATCGCCGAACCGCCAAATACTGACATCCAGATTATACAAAGCAGCGATGGTGCAAGCAAGGTGCCGGCAACAAACTCCCTGATAGTCCGGCCCTTGGAAACACGGGCGATAAACGTCCCGACAAAGGGAGACCAGGAAAGCCACCAGGCCCAGTAGAAAATCGTCCACCAGCCAGGCCAGGGATTTTCACCAATTGAGTCAACAAAAAAGGACATCTGCAGGAAGTTCTGCAGGTAATCGCCAACTCCGATGGTAAAGGCATCAAGAATAAATAAGGTTGGGCCAACCAGGAAAACAACCAGCAGCAGGAACAACCCTGTAACCATGGCGATCCTGCTGAGCCATTTAATACCGCGGTCAATACCGGTCAGGGTGGAAATAATGGCTGCTACGGTAATAACAATGATAATCCCAACGCCAAGAGCAGGGGTTGCGGCAACACCAAAGAGCATATTTAATCCCGCTCCCACTGAAAGGGCTCCAAGACCAAGTGATGTCGCCAACCCGAAAAGAGTGGCAAATACACCAATCAGGTTGACAATTTTACCAATGGGCCCTTCAATCTGTTTTTCCCCAAAAATGGGAACCAGGGTTGAACTTAGCAGCATCGGGTATCCCTTGCGATAGGTGAAATAGGCAAGAGAAAGAGCAATAACTGCATAGATGGCCCAAGGATGAATAGCCCAGTGGAAATATGAATAGCTCATAGCCAGACGGGCTGATTCTGCAGATTCAGGGGTCCCGTAAGGTGGCGCCATATAGTGCCAGATCGGCTCTGAAACTCCCCAGAAGACCAGGCCAATACCCATTCCACAACTAAAAAGCATGGCAAACCAGGTGTAACGCCCGTATTCCGGCTCATCATCATCCTTGCCAAGCTTTATACTGCCAAATCTTGAAACCATAAGGTATATAACAAAAGCTACGAAAACGAACACACCAATTAAGAATAGCCAGCCAAAATGTGTAATCGCAAAACTGAAGGCTACACCACTTGCTGCCTCCAGGCTTTCAGTCGCAAAAACACCGTAGAGCAAAAATAATACAACGACGATAAGAGCAATCCAAAATGTTGATGAAGTAAAACTGTTGTTGTTTTGGTTTAAATTATTCTCCGACATTAATTCAATCCTCCTCTAATAAATTTAGGTAAGAATTTAAAGCTTGCAACAAACCTAATTTATATATAACCACCTCCATATATTATGCTGGTTAAATAAATCACCGCGAAGAAGCCGCGGTAACAATTTTTTCTAACCTTTCGCTGGTTTTTGAATCAAGGGTCTCAGGGTGGTGATTTTCAATTAATTCCCGGGCCCTGGTCATCGCTTTCTCACCCATGTGGATGCTGCCATCGACAACCCAGCGCTGATACGGATGGCGATCCATCAACTTGGGAAACCAGAGTTCCTCTTTAAAGTTTGCATAGGTATGTTGGTCGGTAACAAATTCGCCCATCGGCCCAACCCTTTTAATTGCATCCAGGGCCAGCGAGATGTCATCAACCCGCACGCCCCTGATCAAACGCCTGGTGTAGCCAATCAGTTCATCGCACATGACCAGCATGGCCAGGTTGCTACAGTTTCCGCCTTCAGTATAGCCAACATCATGTATCATATTCGTTCCGCTCATGGCCGACATCATAATCGAAGCAGTAGCTTCTGCTGCGGCCTGTTCATCTACAGTCTTTGAATCTGTACATCCTGCCGTGCCCCAGAGAGGGATATTATAATAATGAGCCATTTCGGTTAAAGCAGCATGCATCAGGTTAAACTCCGGACAGCCGTAAGACATGGCCATGGTCTGCATATCAGTAGCGCCGGTTACTCCACCCATGGCAAAGGGCGCCCCTTCCCGGACCAGCTGGTGAATAACCAGGCCGCTTAAACACTCTGCCAGGGTAACAACCAGGGTCCCGGCCAGGGTAACTGGTGTAGTGGCTCCTGCTGTCGGTGCTGACACGTAAACAAAGGGCAGGTTTTTTTCTGACATAAAGAATAGTTTCTCCAGCGCTTCTTCGGTAAGTAAAAGCGGACTGTTTGAACAGGCAAAAATAGCAAGAAACGGGCGCTTTTTCAGCTCTTCCCCGCCACCGGCAACCACTTCACACATCTCAATAATGACCGCACAGTTTTTGGCATCAAAACCCCAGTGCACAACGGGCTTGGTGGTATTTTCCAGGATTGCCTGCAGCATGTGCAGATCGGCATAACTGGTCGGAACGTCCTGGATAGTCCCGAAATCCATAATGAAATCAATATTTTCCAGGGCATCCATTACCCTGGCCGCATTACGGGTATCCTGTTTGCAGGGCAAGCGCCTTTCTCCGCTGTAGGGATCAATTGTATAGGTGGTAGAAGGCCCCGGGCCAAAGTTAAAGTTTTTTCCTTCAAACAGCAGCTTGCCATTATCCTGACGATTATAAAGAGCAAAACCGGAAGGAACTATACGCAGTGCTCTTTCAACCAGGGCCCTCGGAATCTGTACCCTGCTGCCGTTTACAAAAGCACCCGCCTTTTTTAACAGTTTCAGGGCAGGATCGTATTTAACTTCGATCCCGACATCCTGCAGGGTTGTCAGCACTGCAGAGTGGATCTCTTCAATTTCATTTTTAGAGAGCACCTGGAATTGGAGAGACCGGTTCGCTATGTAATTGGCTTGCATGTTTATCGCCCCTATTCATATGGAAAAAATTAATCTTTCCATTTTAGGTTTCTATTGTGCGTAATGCTTATCTTAAATATTATTTGATTCTTACGACTTCTAATTCCTAATACTGCCTTGCCCTATCCACCTGCCGGAGGACTGACCAGGTTTAATTCACAGGATTGTTTAACCAGGTAATTTTTTTCTGCAATTCTATTATTGATAGTGGCAAACAAGACCATTTTGGTATTAATGCCAAGTTGTAAAATTAGCGCAGATACCGGAACAGGCCGATCTGTCTCGATTACTTGTTGGGTTTTAAGGTGCGGATAAATATCTTTTAAGTGCCCTGTTATGTTTACTGTTACCGTAATCTTTTGCGTAGACTTTACCTCCTAACCTTTTCCTGCCCATAAAAGGGTAAGAAAAGTTTTAGACCAATCTAAAGTAGGCCAGAGTTTCAGGTTTGGGTACACCGTTTTCGTCCCATCCCCTTTTTTCATAATATTCATCGAGCATATTATCTAATATTTTGCGTTCAATAAAACGTCCTTTGTTCGGACCGCTGGCAACTGGCTCTTCCATAAATCGCTCAGGGGGATAATCCCAGCTGCGGCCGAATCCCTCGATATGTTTAACATTAAACTGGCGGGTCAACTGCCAGATTCTTTCCGATATGAAAAGCATCTCCTGCCAGGTTATTTTACGGCCGGCAATCAGTTCAAATACTTCTTCATAGTGAATAGTTTCAAAACCAATTTCCATCGTCTGCAAACGGCAGATGCCGAGGGTATCATAGAGAGGACGACTGTGCTGCATGGATATAACATGATCAACCTTGCCATCAGGTGATGAGATTTCCATAGGGCCTCCTGCTCCCGCTTCAATTAGTTCGCTGACATCTGCATCAGATTGAGATACATCGTAACCAAGCGCCCAGGAACGGTTATGATGAGCGCCAACATCTGCAGTCATGTAAGAGAGCATCATGCCCGGAGCATTGCGGCATTCGTAACCGGACCATTCCAAACCCTTAACATGGATAGCATACTTTTCAGATCCGCCTTCGAAAGCTGCGGCGGCGGTTTTAACCCCATCTGCTAAGATGGCGCCGATTCCTTCACGGGCAGCAATTTTCTCAAGCAGGTAAACTACATCTTCAAGACTGCCAAAAGATATTTCTCTGCCTGCATCTTCAGCACTGAGCACCCCTTTTTCGAAGCATTCTATGGCAAAGGAGACCACCACACCCGCAGAAATTGTATCCAGACCCAGCTGATCGCAGACATAGTTGGCATAGGCCACCTCTTCAATTTCTTCCAGGCAGCAGCTGCCACCCAGGGTAGCAATGCTCTCATATTCGGGCCCTTCAACATAAGCGCTGCCAACAGCAGTTTTAGTGTACCCGTATTTGCCACATGGTGTTGGACAGCCAAAACATCCTTTATCAGTGACCAGGAGACGGTCTATAATTGCCTGACCATTTATTTTGTGATGAAAGTCGGCGTAAGAAGTCTGGAAATTACGAGTGGGGAATGCGCCGACCTCGTTCGCCCAACCGGTGATGCTGGCTGTGCCATACGGTGTCCAGGTTTTGAACCCGGGTTTTGAAAAACAAACTTTGTACATCTCTTCGCCCTTTTTTTGAGCTGCTTTCGGATTAAATACCGGGATATTTCCGCTGCCCCGGACAGCAATAGCCTTGATGTTTTTCGAACCGAGAACAGCAGCAACCCCTGTCCGACCGGCCTGGCGGCCAAAATCATGGGATATGCAGGCATAAACCACCCTGTTTTCTCCTGCAGGACCGATAGTAAGAATCTGAAATTCTTCACCAAGCCGATCTTTTAGATCTTTTTCGGCTTCAATAGCTCCCCTGCCCTGCAGTTTATCCTCGGCAAAGATCTCTATTTTATCGTTATCGATTACCAGTGTGGAAAGCCGATCGGCTGCTCCAGTCAAAATCAGGCAGTCATAGCCGGCATACTTTAGATTCGGGCCAAAGTGCCCGCCCAAGTTGCTATCGCCATAACCACCTGTTGCCGGCGAGAGGGCTCCAAAGTGCGTTTTGCCGCTGCCCGGTAATAAGTGCCCGCTTAAAGGACCCGTAGCTATTACAACCACGTTTTTAGGCCCCAGGGGATCAATCCCCGGCTCAATCATGTCATAGAGAAGGCGTGCAACAAAACCCCTCCCGCCTAAATATTCTTCGGCCAGTTTTTGGGGAGTGTTTTCAATACTGTGCTT
Source organism: Syntrophomonadaceae bacterium (assembly GCA_007127255.1). GTDB lineage: Bacteria > Bacillota > Dethiobacteria > DTU022 > DTU022 > T3SED10-7. Next base: position 5,540 of record SKZS01000093.1, read on the forward strand.
ACCTGAGCTAAGATCAATTTTAAGTATTTTACCCGCATAACCATACAACATTATTAACTCCCCCTTGCATCGCGATCAGCGAGAACAGCCTGCCGGGGGCAAAGTTTTACACATTTGCCGCAACCCGTACATTTGGCCGGATACCCTGCCTCTGTCACAACCATAACTTCAAGGGGGCAGGAGTCAACACATAGCAGACACTGGGTACAGAGATCATAATCGATGTTATATTCACCATTTTTTTCTTTAATCGCATCTTCGGGACAGGCATCAGCACAATCACCGCATTGATTGCAATAAGCTATCTGGTAGGTTCCTGGCTCAGGAAACCTCCCTTTTATTCTCAAAAGTGCCTGCGAAGGCTGTACTGCACCAAAGTTTTGCAGAGTACAAACCACACGGCAAACATTGCACCCGGAACATTGCTCTTCTTTAACTTTAAGTTTCACTAATACCACCTCACCTGGTTTTTCTTTTGCTAATTAAACTACGGCCGGCTCTACGATCAATTCGCCTTTTTCAAACCGCTCGACATTCAGGATGTCGATAGGCAGGGTTGTCTCTTTTCCAGCCACACACTGGGCAATCAGTTCGCCAATCATCGGCGATAGCATAAAGCCTTTACCGCATCCCAGGGCCAAATAGTAACCTTCCAGGCCGGGCACTGTTCCCAGGACAGGCTGTCCATCGGGAGAAATACCGTAATGTCCGGACCAGTGCCTGATAATATTAACATTCTTCATTACCGGCAGCTGATCAATGATCTTTTCTGCCAGTTCCTCAATAAACTGCCAGCTGCAGTTATAGTTCAGCCCTTTCGGTTCTTCCGGATTGCCGTACCCGGTCAGAATTGACCCGTTAACAACCTGCTGACAGTAAGTGTTGTGATGAAAATTCATAACCAGTGGTCCTAAAAATGGCTCGAGCGGTTCGGTCACAACTATTTGATGCCTTTCAGGTTCCACCGGCAGGTCGTGGCCCAGCATCTGACTGATAAATTTTGCATAGGGACCGGTTGCGTTAACCACCAGGCTGGTAGCAATCTCGCCTCTGTCTGTTATAACTGCTTTTATCCTTTCACCTTCAGTTTTGAAACCCGTCACTTCTGTATAGGTGTAAAACTCAACACCCAGGCGTTTGGCTGCCCGGTAGTAAGCATCGGTTACCTTAAAAGGATTGGCCTGGCCGTCTTCCATGCAAATCGTAGAGGCGACAATCCGCTCTGCATTAATATCGGGAACAATTTCCTTAATGTCGTCAACGGAAAGAAACTGAACAGGAATCCCCAGTTTTTTATGCAGCTTCAGGTTTTCCTTTAACATGTCTGCTTCTTTGTCAGAGTAGGTAACCATCAGGTAACCGTTTTGCCTGAATTCGACATCACTTTCATATTCAAGCATTTCGTTCATTACTTCAAACTGCTTGATGCTGTAACGGGAAATAAGACAGTTCATTTCTGTTCCCCACTGCTGCCTGATTCCGGCAGCACAACGCCCGGTAGATCCCCTGCAGATATAACCTTTTTCCAGGACGGCTATCTTATTAAAACCGAGCCGCGCGAGGTTGTATGCTGTGGAGCAGCCAATTGATCCGGCCCCGATTACTACAACATCTGCTGTCTTAATCATCACTGCTACCCCCTGTCACGGCGCCAAAGTTTAAAGGCTTGGTCGGCGGTCGGAAAGTAGGTGGCTCTATATCAGCCGGATTTTTACCGGTTGCCCGGGCCAGCTCATTTATAAGATGCCGGCGGCAGGTCCGTCCCTGGCAGGCGCCCATACCAATTCGGGCAGCCCGTTTAAGTTCTTCAATATCTTCATAGCCCTGCTCGATCCACTCCTGGATTTCCTGGACTGTTAAATCTTCACAGCGGCAAATTATAGTTTTATCAGACATAGTGCTCCCCCTTTCTCAATCAACCCTGATACTGCGTATGTCATGTGCATATTTTTTCGGAACAATCAGGGTCAAAATAGAGGTCTGATTATGGCTGCCCGCAGAACGCACTTTTTTTACCTCAACATCAGCCAGCACATCCCCTTCACGGTTCAACCCCTTTACCATATTGCCTTCTTCGGGGACAGGCAGAAACTCCCATGGAATCATCAGCAGGGCTTTGTCTTCTGCATAGGTTTCATCGACAACGAAGACGGCCAGCCCCGGGCAGGCCCCGATACAGATTCCGCAGCCGTTACACTTGGCAAAATCCATTCGCGGCAGGTCATTTATATCTGCAAAGGGAAGAAAACCACCCCGTTTACAGGCTGTATAACAGGGGTCGCAGGGTATTTCCTGGAAGCATTCCACAATAACTACCGGACCCTCGGTCAGGCGTTCAGGCGATGGCTTAACCGCTTCTACCTGCGCAGGGGTGGGCACTCCTGTTTTTTCAAGCATTACTGCCTCACCTCCCCGGTTTTTTTAAGGTTTTGCAGACCTGTGCGTATTTTTTCACCGGTAGGCCCTTTTCTTAATGCATCCAGTTCAAGGTTTGCTGCAGCAATTTTTTGTTCATAGCTATCCCGGCCGTAACCAAGATTGAAGGCGGCTGTAAGACCGGCAATTGTGCCTTCCACCATGGCAGCACTGGCTTCTTCAATTCCACTGACGTCACCGGCTATATAAATATTGGCCACTGAAGTTTCCATAACCGCGCTGCGCCGGGGCACATGCCCGCCAAGCTCCGGGATATAAGCTATTTCGCACCCGGCCTGGAAGAGAATTTCGGTCAAAGGGGTCAGGCCAACTGCAATGCAGAGCACGTCAACGTCAAGTTCTCTTTCCGTGTCAGGGACAGGCTGCCAGCTGTCATCCAGCTCAACCATGATAATCTTCTCCAGTGCGTCACTGCCGTGGGCAGAAACCACTGTCTGTGAAGTATAAATAGGCACTCCCATCCGGCGTACCTTGGAAGCATGAACATGGTAAGCACCAATTTCCGGGGCCGCCTCAATGATTGCCGGCACTTCCACCCCAGCCTGCAGCAACTGGTAGCTAACTATTACACCAATATTGCCTGCTCCAAGCATGGCCACTCGTTTGCCGGGAAGCACGCCGTACACGTTCATCAGGGTTTGGACTGCGCCGGCCCCGTAAATACCGGGCAGGTCGCAGTTTGGGAACATCAAAGTATTTTCCTGCGCTCCTGTGGCCATAATCATGGCATCATAGCTGACGGGCAAAACCCTGCCCTTCAGCTCCAGGGTTACAACATTGTCATCGTAATAGCCAAGGGCAGCTGCCCCTTTCAGCACGCGAACTCCTGGATGCTCTTCAGCTGCAGCAGTCAGTTTCTCTGCAATTTTAAATCCTCTCTCTGACGCATACTGTTCCTTGGAACCAAAAAACATGTGGGTCTGCTTAACCAGCTGACCGCCAAGAAATGGATCACGTTCAACCAGGGTCACCCCGGCGCCCTGGTCGGCAGCACTTAAAGAGGCTTTTAACCCGGCCGGACCACTTCCGATAACAAGAATTTCAGCTTTATTCACCAGGCACACCTCCAATAACACCTCTACCCTGCTGAGTTTCAACGGTCATCCCGTCCTGCAGTGGCTCTACACAGGTGCGCACGTTTGGTATACCGTTAACGCGCATGTTACAGGAAGAACAATTGCCGATTGCGCACCAGAAACCACGCGGCCGTTTAAAGTTTCGGCTGTGCGATAATACCCTTACCCCTGCTGCATGCAGTGCTGCGGCGATAGGTTCGCCTTCATAGCCTTCGACCGTTATTCCGTCATAAGTAAAAGATATTTTTTTGCCTTTTTTAAATTCTAAGATAGGATGAACCTGAATACGCATATCTTAAACCTCCTGCGGTGGTCATAATAGATAATAACGCAATTAACATGCCATTATTTTAAATAGCCCTCTAAAAGGCCTCTATTAAAGCCTGTGCGTATAAAACCCTTTCAAATAAGCATTTTCGGCAGGATATTGTAAAACACACAAAGAAGTTATGTATAAGAATATAAATGGTATATCAATTAAGCAAAAATAAGTGCAAAATGATTTTGCATAAACGCTATACTTTACTTATGGTATAATGACAAAATAGGATATGCAAAATTTTTTTGCAATGCATAATGATTTTGCATCGGACAAGTATATCCTCATGGGAGGCACTAATTGTGGGTGACAAGAACACGTCCAGCACAGTTGACAGGGCAGGCAAGATTTCCAGGCTGTCTGAAGTACAGCTTGAAAAGATGATCGACTCAATAGATGAAGCTATTATAGGTTGTGATAAAAATGGCTACATTAATATTTATAATAGCGCTAATGAACGCCGGGAAAAGATGAATCGAAAAAGTGTCCTTAATAAACATGTTGATGAAGTATATGATTTTCACGGCGGCAAGAGCCTTCTGATGAGAGCAATAAAGGATAATAAACCGATCCTCGATCAATACCAGGAATACACAACTGAAATCAGCGGGACATATGTTGAAATAATCTGCAGCACGGTTCCAATTATGGAGGGTGATGAAGTAATTGGCGCCGTTTCCGTAATGAAAGATTACTCCAAGGTTAAAAAACTTTCCAAGATCATCATGGACCTTCAAAACAACCTCTACAGTACAGATAAGACCAGCAAGCCAAAAACTGCAGGCGCCAGCCATACCTTTTCGGATATTGTTGGTGAAAATCTACTGCTTCGCGACACTATAATCTGGGCTAAAAAAACAGCAGCAAACAACCTGCCTGTATTAATATACGGTGAGACGGGCACAGGCAAAGAGCTTTTGGCCCAGAGCATTCATAATGCAGGAGATCGGAGAGATAAGCCTTTTATTGCTATTAACTGCGCAGCCATCCCGGAAAACCTATTAGAAGGCTTATTATTTGGAACAGTAAAAGGGGCATTTACAGGAGCATTGGACAGAACGGGCCTCTTTGAGCAGGCTACAGAGGGAACCCTGGTTTTAGATGAAATAAATTCACTCAGCCTGCCACTGCAATCCAAATTATTAAGGGTTATCCAGGAAGAAGCTGTGCTCAGGGTAGGAGAAATGAAGGAGAGAAAAATTAATACACGCCTGATCAGTATTTCTAATATGGATCCGGTTAATGCGATAAAAGAAGGCCTGCTTCGCGAAGATTTATACTATCGCATCGCATATATTTCTTTATGTATGCCGCCTTTAAGTAAAAGATTAGATGACCTGCCTGCCCTGATCGATTACATGATCCGAAAGTACAATGAAAAGTTAACCCTGAAAGTAGAGAATGTCTCAGCAGAACTTTTCGCCTCGCTTGAAAATTACCCCTGGCCTGGGAACATAAGGGAGCTCGAACATATCATAGCCGCAGGAATGAGCGCATTAAGTGAAGATGATCTGCAGATTTGCCTGGAAAATTTACCTCCAAACATAAGACATAAGTTATCTGGCGTTAACAATACCAGGGAAATATATAGTTCTGCCGGCATGTCATTAGAGAAGACTTTAAATAGTGTTGAAAGGAGGCTGCTAAAAAAAATTTTAAAGAAAAACAACTGGAACATTTCAAAAGCAGCAAAAGAGTTGGAATTAAAACGACAAAGTTTGCAGTACAGAATCAGGAAATACTCTCTTAAGAACACTGATTAGAGCTACAGCAAAAGCAAAATGTTACGCTTTACCTGCCATGAATATCGTTTTCACTATTAAGATTGACTTTTTAGTCATGAGGTTTTGACCTCTAAATTACCAGGCAACTGGATTGTGCAAATCTCAAGACAGCTTTCCGGCTATAATTGTTTTCTGCTGTAGCAATATCATAGTATTTACACGGATAAATAAAACTGGCTGCAAAATGCAGGTTTAATAAAATATGGCACGTTAATTGCGAGTATTATATTACTAGCAATATGGCATGAATAACAAGCATTTAAAACTATTTTAACGGCAAGTTAGAAAACGAAAGGAGTATGTATCATTATGTTTAAGCATTACAAGGGCGGGAATTTTAAAGTTTTCAGCGACGAGGATATAAAGGATATTCATGAGGCTACCGTATACCTGCTGGAAAAAGTG
>SKZS01000165.1 GCA_007127255.1 Syntrophomonadaceae bacterium
CATATTATAGATGTCGACGGCAATGACTATATCGATATGCTCTGTGCCTACGGTCCGATTATTTTAGGCTATCACGAGCCGGAGATAAACCAGGCTGTAGCCGAGCAGATGGAAAAGGGTTTTTGTTTTTCACTGGTTCAACCGGTTCAAAATGAACTGCTTAAGCGCCTAATTGATTTAATTCCATCGGCAGAGATGGGATTGCTGGTTAAAACCGGTTCTGATGCTACAGGTGTGGCGGTGCGTATAGCCCGCGGCTACAGTGGTAAAGATAAAATTTTGCGCTGTGGTTACCATGGCTGGATGGACTGGTGCGTGGAAGTGCCGGGCGGTGTTCCGCAAAAAGTAAGGGAGTTGACCCTGGAGTTTCCTTATGGTGATCTTAATGCCCTGGAAAAACTTCTTCAGGAAAATAAGGGTGAAACTGCCTGTATTATAATAACTCCGGTTGGTCACCCTTTGGGTAAACCGGTTTCAGCTCCTCCTGAAGGATTTCTTGAAGGAGTACGCTCCCTGGCGGACAAATATGAGGTAGTCCTGATTTTTGATGAAATCCGCTCAGGCTTCAGGGTTGCCATGGGGGGAGCGCAGGAGCGTTACGGGGTTACTCCCGATTTGACCACAATTGGCAAAGCAATGGCCAACGGTTATCCAATCAGCGCCTGTGTTGGCAGGGCTGAGATAATGAAAATTGCTGAACAGGATGTTTTTATTAGTTCTACTTTCTTTCCCAACAGCCTGGAAATGGTTGCAGCTATGAAATGTCTCGATATTCTGGAGCGGGAAAGGGTAATTGATGCTGTCTGGGAACGCGGTGAAAAGTTTCTTGAGCAGCTTAAAAAAATCGTTGACCAATTTAAAGTGCCGGCGACAGTATCGGGAATTCCGCCGATGCCGTTTCTTACTTTCAATAAAACTGACGATCATTATAAAAACAGGCGGAGCCGCTTTTATACTGAAACGATCAGGCGCGGCCTATTCATTCAGCCTTACCACCACTGGTATATTTCTTACCGCCACACGGACAAAGATCTTGAAAATGCCTTGCAGGCAATTACCGAGGCTCTCCAGGTAGTTGAAAAAGAGTATCCGGTCTAAATATGATAAATGTTTGATAAAAGGAGTTGCAAATGGTGATTAATGAAAAGGTTATGCTGCGTATACGTCTCAGTGAACATGATGTTCACTACGGGGGCGGCCTGGTAGACGGTGCCCTTGTGATTAAGCTTTTTGGCGATGTAGCTACCGAATTATTGATCAGGCATGATGGCGACGAAGGTCTTTTTGCCGCTTATGATATGGTTGAATTCAAAGCTCAATTGTGTGCCGGGGATTTTCTTGAAGTATGGGGTTGGATTGATCGGGTTGGCAACACATCGCGGCACATGCAGTTTGAAGCGTACAAGGTTATCGCTAATGCAGAAGATAAGCAGTGCCCCTCGGCCTGTGATCTTTTGCCCGAGCCCCTTTTAGTAGCGCGTGCTGCAGGAACCTGCGTTGTTCCACAGCATTTACAGAGAGGTCAGCAGTGTATTGATTCCAATCACAGGGGAGGTAAGGGGAATGGATAAGTTGATTATAACTGCAGCCCTGACCGGCGCTGAAGTGACCAGGGATCATAATCCTAACCTGCCAATAACCCCTGCAGAAATTGCCGAAGCTGCTTATGATTGTTACCGGGCCGGTGCTTCTATTATACATCTGCACGTGCGTAATGAAGATGGAACCTCTACCCAGGCGGCTGATGTATATAAAAAAACCATAGATTTAATTGAAGCCGAGTGTAATGTGATTATTCAGGTTTCTACCGGCGGGGCAGTGGGTATGAGCGCTGAAGAGAGGCTGCAGCCGGTTTATCTGAAACCCGAAATGGCCACGCTGTCTACAGGCTCGGTGAACTTTGGTGATGATGTTTTCATGAACCCTCCTGCTTACCTGGAAGAATTCGCCAGGGTGATGCAGGAGCAGGGAATCAAGCCTGAAATTGAGGCTTTTGATGTCGGCATGATCAATAACGCTCTTCAACTGGCAAAAAAGGGTCTTGTTCAGGAACCGCTGCACTTTGATTTTGTGATGGGGGTTCCGGGAGGTATTCCGGGAACAGTTAAAAACCTGCTGCACATGGCAGAAAGCATCCCACCCGAAAGCACCTGGACTGTAGCCGGCATGGGCCGGACCGAACTTCCTCTTGGCACGGCTGCCATTATTCTGGGTGGCCATGTGCGGGTCGGTTTCGAGGATAACATTTACTATACCAAAGGGGTGCTGGCTGAAAGCAATGCCCAGCTTGTTGAACGAATTGCCAGAGTGGCTGATATACACAGCCGCCCGGTTGCGTCTCCTGATGAGGCCAGAAAGATTCTGGGCCTGCCAGTGAGTTAAAACCTAAACGGTGCATTTCCTTTCTGAGCAGCAAGTAATAAACCTGATAAAATGGTCCAGGTTTATGTATTCCTTTTCTCCCGGCGAGATAGATTAAGGTGTGGCCTATCTAAGGCTCCGTTATTTAGGGAGTCTTGCGGGTAAATGGCATTCCGTGTTCTTTATATCCCTGCCAGGTGCCGCGTTTTATCAATTCAGCCTCTACGGAGGCGGCAATCTGCCCGGCGCTTTCAGGCCAGTGCGGGGCAATTAGCAATTCTTTAGAAGTAGCCTGGCTGGCCAGGCGGTGGATGACAATTTCGGGCGAAAGTTGCTCCAGGCAGTCGCAGAGAACAGGAATATAATCTTCTGCTTTTTTGTATACTGCAACCTTTTTCCGGGCATACTGTTCGGCCAGGGTTGTATTTCTTATAATCTGCAGATGGTGAAATTTAACCCCGTCTACTACCGTTGTGTTCAGAAGATCGATAGTTTCCAGCATCATTTCGGTTGTTTCGCCAGGCAGGCCGAGAATAATGTGGGCACATATATATATCCCCCGGTTGCGGGTTAATGCAACCGCATCGGTAAATGATCCAGTGTCGTGACCGCGATTTATTTTTTTCAGGGTACTGTCATGGGCCGATTGCAGGCCGTATTCTATCCACAGATGGTATCTTTTTGCGTAACCTTCGAGCAAGGTAATGATTTCTTCGGAAATACAGTCGGGTCGGGTGGCGATACTGATGCCAATCACCTCGGGGTCAGAGAGCGCTTCATCGTAGAGTTTTTTAAGATTTTCAGGCGGAGCGTAAGTATTGGTATAAGATTGAAAATAGGCCAGGTAACGAAGCGGCCTTGTTTTTTTCTTTCCCCTTTCAATTTGGGCGGCAACCGGCACGCCTTCCCCCCTGTCGCTGAAGGGGCTAAATGAAGGATTATAGCAGTAACTGCAGCCCTGAAAACCAGTGGTGCCGTCCCGGTTTGGGCATGAAAAACCGGCATCAATTGGAATCTTATATACAGGTTCGCCAAACCTTTTCCGAAAAAAGCTGTTTAAGCTGTAGTACCATCCCGGTTGACCATATGCCGGACGGCTATTCATCATCCATTTCCTCACTTTCCTGCGCTTCTGGATGATCCATGGTGTCCGGTCGTTCCAGGTAGAGCATCAGGACTGATACGTCGGCCGGGCTGACTCCTTCCATGCGACAGGCCTGTCCGATAGTGCCGGGGCGGATTTGTTCCAGCTTTTGGCGGGCTTCTCTCGATATATTTTTTGCTTTTTGATAATCAAAATCTTCAGGTATTGGTTTGTCGTGCATGCGAGCTGTTTTTTCAACCATGTGCTGCTGTTTTGCAATGTAGCCGGCATATTTAATCTGGCTTTCAAGCTCATTTAATGTGCCCTGGGGCAGTAATGGCGCTTCTTTTCCCTCCCAGTTAAGGTAAGAAAGATAGCTGATTTCCGGTCTCCTGATCAGTTCCAGGGCATTGATTGGATGTTTTGCCGCGGATGAATTGTGTTTATTTAGAAAGTCTTCAATGGCGCTTCCCGGGTTATACCTGGTTTGTTCCAACCGTTCAAGTTCGCTTTCGATATAAATCTTTTTGGCCAGGTAAAGTCGGTAGCGTTCATCGTCAAGCAAGCCGAAAGAGCGGCTTATTTCGGAAAGACGCAGGTCGGCGTTATCCTGGCGTAGCAGCAGGCGGTATTCAGCGCGAGAGGTAAAAATACGATAGGGTTCCTGTACACCGCGAGTGACCAGGTCATCGATCATAACCCCGATATAAGCTTCGTCGCGTTTCAGAATCAGGGCGTCCTTTTTATTGATATATTGAACAGCATTTACTCCTGCGATCATTCCCTGGGCGGCAGCCTCTTCGTAACCTGTTGTGCCGTTAATCTGGCCGGCGAAAAAAAGGCCGGCAGTTGTTTTTGTTTCCAGGGACATTTTCAACTGGGTGGGTGGAGCATAATCGTACTCAATAGCATATGCGGGGCGCATTATCTGGACATTTTGAAGTCCTTCAATAGTTTGTAAAAATGCTTCCTGAATGTCTGGAGGCAGGCCGGTTGAGATACCCTGCAGGTATAATTCATCTATATCCCTTCCCTCTGGCTCAATAAAAATGGGGTGGCGATCGCGATCAGCAAAGCGGACTATTTTATCTTCGATTGAAGGACAATAGCGGGGGCCGCTTCCCTTAATCAGGCCAGTGTAAATCGGAGCTTGAGAAAAATTGTCCCTGATTATATCATGTGTAGAACTGTTGGTATAAGTCATCCAGCAGGGAATCTGCTCTGAAGGAGCTCCCTTTCCAACTTGTGAAAACCCGGGAGCCCGGGGGTCACCGTTAACCGGGATCAGGCTGTTGAAATCAATACTCCGCTTGTAAACCCGGGGCGGAGTTCCTGTTTTAAAACGTTCAAAGGTGAGGCCAAGGTTCTGTAAGCTTTTGACCAGGTTGTGTGAAGGGGTAATGCTGCCCGGTGATGCCGCGTAATGGAGGTCACCTAAAAAGATTTTCGAATCCAGGTAAACGCCGCTGCAGATAATAGCAGTTTTAGTTTTGAAGAATGCTCCGCTGCGGCATAATACTGCACTTACAGAACTGCCTTCAACCAAGATCTCCTCAACCATATCTTCCCGAATAATCAAGTTCGGCTCTTTTTCAAGGGCTATACGCATGGAGCGTTGGTAGCCCCATTTATCGATCTGGGCCCTCAGAGCCTGAACGGCAGGACCTTTTCCGGTATTTAAAAGTCGGACCTGCAGCAGGTTTCTATCCGCGACACGGGGCATTTCGCCGCCGAGAGCATCGATTTCCCGTACCAGGTGCCCTTTACCGGGGCCTCCCAGGGATGGGTTGCAGGCCATGAAAGCAACCATATCCAGATTTAAAGTTAAAAGCAGGGTGCGGCAGCCCAGCCTGGCTGCTGCCAGGGATGCTTCACAGCCGGCATGTCCGGCTCCGACGACAATGACATCATAACTGTTGGAAGAATTAATTTCTTTATCTCTATCTGTCAAATTGGTCACCAACTTCTATTATTCATAGCCGCGGGCAATTGGCATGCGCCTTCCTGCGCCCAGGGAACTGGTAGTAATGCGCAAGCCCGTTGCAGCCTGGCGTCTTTTGAACTCACTTTTATCAACCAGTCTGATAACATTTTTAACTATGTCTTCATGGTAGCCCCTGGCGATTATATCGGCGGCAGAAAGTTTTTCTTCAATGTAGTGGAAAAGAATCGGGTCGAGAATATTATAGGGCGGCAGGGAATCTTCATCTTTTTGATCGGGGCGCAGTTCGGCCGAAGGAACCTTGGTCAGTGTCCGCTCGGGGATTATTTCCTTATGACTAATATTGTTAATGTGAGCGGCCAGGTCATATACCATCATTTTGGGTAAGTCGGATATAGGAGCAAGCCCTCCTACCATGTCACCGTAAAGAGTGCTGTAACCTACGGCAAACTCAGATTTATTGCCGGTTGCCAGGACCAGGCCGCCTTCCCGGTTCGAGATGTGCATCAAGATGTTGCCGCGCAAACGGGCCTGGAGGTTCTCTTCTGCCAGATCCTGTAATGCGCCACCGCTCTCATTTAAAAGATTAATAAAAGTTCTGAAAGGTTTCTCAATACTGATCAGGCGGTGTTCAATTCCAAGATTCTCTGCCAGTTCTACAGCATCCTCTACACTGTGTTCAGAAGAGTACTGCGAAGGCATCATGATTCCCATAACATTCTTTGGCCCGAGAGCTGCTGTGGCCAGGCAGGCGACGACAGCCGAATCGATTCCGCCGCTTAAACCTAAAATAACATTTTTGAAGCCGGATTTAGCAGCATAATCCTTCAGGCCGAGAGTTAAAACCTGCAAGACTGTACTGATGTCATCACGATCAGGGGGAACGGTTATTTCTGCAGGCTTGTAAAGATCTTCAGTATCTACAAAGAATAGTTCTTCTTCGGAAGCCGAGGCCCTGTAAAGTAATTCTCCCCGGTGGTTGTAGACCAGGCTTGAACCGTCGAAAACAAGATCGTCATTTCCACCGACCTGGTTCAAATATATTATCCCGCTGTTATATTTTTTGGCCAGGAAAGGCAGCATTTCTTCACGCAAATTATGTTTTCCCAGGTGATAAGGAGAAGCTGATAAATTAAGAAGCAGCCTGGCTCCCTGGGAGAAAAGGGTTACAAGGGGATCGGTATTATAAATGGGGTTAGTAAAAAAGTCATTATCGTTCCAGATATCTTCACAGACAGTAAGTGCAGCAGGTAAATTATCTAACATTTCCACTTTACGTTCTGTGCAGCGGGTGAAATATCTCTCTTCATCGAAGACGTCAAAGTTGGGAAGAAGAGTTTTTAAGTGAACAGATTTAATCTTACCCTTTTCTAACAACAGTGCTCCGTTATAAAGCTTGCTTTCTTTCCGGTGAGTGGCGCCGATAATCATTGCCGGGCCGGAACCCGCAGTCAGGGGTGCGAGCTCATTGACAATCAAATCTCTCTCCCGGTTGAGGAAACTATCGTAAAGCAATAAATCTCTGGGGGGATAACCGCTTAGGCTAAGTTCTGTAAAGACAACCAGGTCAACCTTGTTTTCTGCCGCGCTTTTAAAATATTTTATTACCTTTTCTTTGTTTTGATTCAAAGCCCCGATAGTTGGGTTTAGCTGGGCAAGAGCTATGCGCATTATTTTTGCCTCCTAAATAATAAAACTCACGGGAAGGCGACTTTCCCTGTGAGCGTTTTTCCCGTTGAAACTAAAGGATTACCATGGCTGAATTATAATCAAGGGCTGTCTCAAAGTCAAGGAGACCCTGAGTATAGCTGCATATAGCATTATTAAAAGTTTATGATTGCTGCTGCCCTTGCCATGCAGCCCTGCTATTCTTATAATAGAGGTAACAATGTCTTGAGAAGCAGATTGGAAAAAAGCTGCCTGAATTATACTCTGCTGGGTTAGCAGTCGTACGAAATATAACAGGATTTCAGGCGCTGGTTTCTGATTTCATAAAACTGGAGGTGTTCTTATGCTCGAAGTATATGTCAAGGATGGTTGTCCTTACTGTGAAAAACAGATTGAGGTTTTCAAGAAGCAGGGAACTGAATTCAAGCTTCATAATGTCAGCACCGATCCGGAAGCCTTAAAGAAAGCCAAAGAAGAATTTAACGCTGATAAAGTTCCGTTAGTGGTTGAAGATGGAGCAGTTAAAAATATTGGTTTCGGAGGGGGCGGTTGAAAAATCTAACCTGCGGCTGCCGTGTGCAGCCAGATGATGAAATATGGAAATTCGAGGATGGGTTTCTATTTGAGCTGCTTGCCTGGCAATTATAGTTACAGGCCTTAATTTTTTATTTCAGCGTGGGTCAAGGTGAACAACAGCAGTACAATGATACTGGTTGCCGATGCGATCTTCGACCTGGTGGGCAATCTCATGGGCCTGGTCAAGACTTAAGCTGCCGTTTACTCCGATATGAATAGTGATCACTTTATAAGAACCATAATCATGGAATTCAAGGTCGTGGGTATCGATAACACCATCTACCTGTTTCGCACATAATACAACCCCATTATACAGATCTTCAGACGGGGCGGTGCCCAGCAGAGAACTGCATGAATCACGGGCTATTTTAAACCCGGCATATATAATAAAGAGCGCTACAACAAAGCCGAAATAAGCGTCAAGAGCAGTCAGCCCAATATAGTTTCCAACCAGGGCAATAAGAACCAGACCCGAGGAAAGTGAGTCTGTGCGATGGTGCCAGGCATCACCTGACAGGGTATCGGAATCAATAAGGCTCCCAAGTCTGGCCGAAAAGTAATATAAAAACTCTTTTATCATTATGGCAATTATTATGGCGATAATCGCTCCGATGCTAGGAGTGGCATAAACATCACCGACCAACCTGTTGTATGAACTGTATATAAAAGCTACTCCCGCACCGATCAGCATTAACCCGATTACCAGGCCGGCAAGATACTCCGTACGGCCGTGGCCGTGGGGATGTTCGCTATCCGGCTCTTTTTTAGCCAGGGAAAAGCCAATTAAGACCACCACTGAAGAGAAAATATCGGAAGCGCTGTGCACGGCATCAGCGATCAGGGCTATACTATTGGTTAGCAAGCCGAAAACCATCTTTAACAGGGCTAGAAAAATGTTACCTGCTATGCTTGCCCAGCTTTCGATTAGACCCACCCGGTATCTTTCGGCAGGCTTTATCAATTCCCTGTTGGCGGTGATTTTTTCAGCCAGGAGGTTGGCAAAATACTTCATATGCTCTCCTTATGTGTTCTCATTGTTGCTTTTAAACGCTAGTGTTCAAATTATCAATAAATTATATCATAGTACTTGGTCTTGTCCAGTGCGCAAAATATTAAGAGTATGCTTCCATAACAGAAAGTATGTTTTATCAACCAGGTTCAATCACATATCAGCTTTGTAGGTCTGATTCGTGATTATTGTTGTTATGCTTGCTTTTATGTTGTTAAACTCATTTTTTCTGCCATCATCGCCTTTTGAAAAATATGAGAAAATGTGTCATAATTAACAATTAGGAAATACAAAACTTCAAGCAGCGAAGGGAGATTTTTCCGGCAAGAAGGCTGGATAAACTGCATTGAATAAAATATAAATTCCTGTCAATTAAAACTCCCGTACGATAATCAAGCTCAGGGCCCCCCTGAAAGATTTTATACGGGTTTTTTATTTAAAAACCTAAAGGAGGTGAACAGCCTGGCAAATGAACCAGGCTGACAGATTGAGTGAAAGAGGTATAGTAGTTCACAAGCCGTATGCCCGACTAAGTCAGGAGCAAATTGAGATGATCGACAAGGCGTCTTTAGATCTCCTGGAGAAGCCGGGTATTCTATGCTATCACGAAGAAAGTGTTTCCATGTTAGAAAAAGCAGGCGCCACAGCTAAAAAAACCCGCGAAGGTGAGCATGATGCCTGGTGGGTAAGTATCCCGGCAAAAGTGGTCCGGCAGGCTCTTGATACCGCGCCTTCCAGGGTTACTTTAGGTGCGCGCAATCCTGATAACAAGGTTGTGCTTGATGCCGAAGGTAACAGGGTTTATTTTGGTAGCGGTTCGGAAACTAACTACTGGCTGGAAGTAAAACCTGAAACCTTTACATCTAAAGTGGACGGGCATGAACGGACCATCCCGGTTATGAAGAGAAATCGGGGCAATCTGGATTATCTTTGCCGTTCTGCTCATATTGCTGAACAGCTTGATAACCTGGATTTTTTTATTCGTAACGTAAATGTTCAGGATTCTGATATTACTACAGAGAACAAAGATGTTAACGTTTTCTTTGCTGCTTTAAATAATATTACCAAGCCCGTGGTTAGCGGCGTGGCCGATTTTGATCAACTGGAAAGTATTGTTAATATGGCCGAAATTATAGTTGGCGGGCGAGAAGAACTGGTTAAGAATCCGGTGGTTTCTTTTATCACTTCCGTGATTAAAAGCCCGCTGCAGGTTGTAGGGGAAACGGCGGAAAAGCTGATTGCTATTGCCAAACTTGGTCTTCCGGTCGTTATTTCCACCTCACCGCAGGGTGGTTCCACGGCACCGATTGATGAGCTCGGCATGGTAGCCCAGGTCAATGCCGAAGCCCTGGCCGGAATTACCATTAACCAGTTGGCTAACCCGGGAGCGCCGGTAATTTACGGTGCTGTCCCGGTACGGGCCCGTATGGATGATTTACATGATATGTACGGTGTGCCCGAATTTTGTCATTATAATATGGATTGCGCCCAAATGGCCCGTTACTACAAGGTGCCCTGTTATTCAACTGCCGGGGTTGGTGATGCCAAGGTTCCCGGTATTCAGGCCTCAGTAGAGAAAATGTATACCTATACAGCGGTTCCTTTTGCTGCTCCCGGCCTGGTTCATTATGCCTTTGGATTGCTCGACAAAACCCAGACATTCTCTCCCGAGCAGGCAGTGCTTGATAACCATAAAATTGGTATGGCCAAGTTCCTGCACCGGGAAAGCGGTGTAAATGAAGAAGCTGTAGAGAAAACCAAAAAAACTATAGAAGAAGTGATGCACAGCCCCTACAGGATGTATGCCCGCTATGCCCGTGGTATGTTGAGGCGCGGAGAGATCTTCGGTGGCTTCCCCTTTGAAGGTGAAGCTGAAGATCAGGATCAAACTCTGCTTCAGGTAAAGGAACACTTAAATGAACTGGAAGCCCGTGAGCATCAGCACCTGCCCGAAGATATTTGCAAGAAGATCTTTGAGAGCACTCCTGGTTTATTAGACAGGTTGAACCCTTACAAGTAGTATTAAGGCCATTAATAAATGCAGCAGGGGGCAGTCACAAGGTTGCCTCCTGAGGTAGTTTAAGAGGAGGAAATATAATGAGTAAAGACCTGATTGATCAGATTGTGAATAATGTTTTACAGGGACGTCGCAATAAGGATGACGAAGGTATTGAAGAAGGCATGGCCGGCGATCCGGGTGTGGCTGAACTGGTTCAGGAAGCGCTGGACAATGGAATTGACACTAATGAAATCCTGCTTAACGGTTTAAGTAAGGGAATGGAAATGGTCGGTGAAAAATATGAAACCGGCGAATATTTCATTCCTGATATGCTGACGGCTGCAGAAGCAGTAGAAGAAGGCATGAAGGTAATGGAACCGCACCTGGTTAAAGGTGAAAGCGGAAGTGGCAAGGGTAAGGTTATCATGGCTACCGTGGAAAAAGATCTTCATGATATCGGTAAAAACCTTGTTTCTATTATGCTTAAGGGAGCCGGCTTTACAGTTGTCGACCTTGGTATAGATGTGCCGGCAGCAAGAATTGTTGAGGCGGCTGAAGAAGAAGGAGCCGGCCTGGTTGGTCTCTCGGCGCTTCTCAATACCACTATGTCCAACATGGGTGATGTTGTAAAGGAGCTGGAAGAAAAAGGTCTGCGTGACAAAATTAAGGTAATCATTGGCGGAGCGCCTACATCGGAGGATTTCGCTAAAGAAATAGGTGCCGACAGCTACGGTAAAGATGCCTTTGCTGCCATTCGGGAAGCAGAGAAACTGCTTAAATAAATATTTATTTAAATTTAAACAAGGAGATGGTACGAAATGGAAGCGGATAAAGCGTATCTCGAAGCGATACAGCATGGTCGTTACAGTGAAAAGGTAGGAGAACTGCGCTGTAAATATGACCATGTCCGTATCCA
>SKZS01000145.1 GCA_007127255.1 Syntrophomonadaceae bacterium
TACTTACCGTTACATTATCTTCGCGTGCATCGTTTTCATCTACCTCACCCAGAAAAGCGCTAACCTCTTCACTATATTCCAGGACAATTCCTGCTATTTCAACTCTGTAATTCTCGGGATCGGCAACGTCAAGAATAACAATAACAAGCTTAGAACCGGGAGAAATGCCGTCGGCAATTATAACCTTTTCGACTAAGTGGGATCCTGATTTCTCGGTTGCGGGAAATTCCGCGAGCAGTCCTAATGATTTTTGCGTAATCAAGCTGGCGTCCAGAACATTAATGGCACCGTCCCCATTGACATCAGCAAGGACTTTGCTGGTCCCGGTCAGAGATTCCAAACCTAAAACGTGCCTCATGACCAGGACGACATCCCGGACATCAATTCTGCCATCACTGTTTAAATCACCATAAGTTGTCGCCGATACTTCGGTATCATGAAGCAGGATAAAAATCAGGACGGAAATAATAATAACAATCACAACAGTCCTGACTGCTTTACTAATTACATAGGACCACATAGGTTGTGAACCGTTCTTTTCTCCTGGTTTGAACCAGTTAATATGCCCCATTTAAAAACCTACTTTCCAATTTCGACAAATATCAGTTAATAGCAAACCGTTATTTAAAGACTGGCAACAACTTCTATTTCCACGGTAACATCCTTTGGCAAACGGGAAACTTCCACACATGACCTGGCCGGGAAGTTGTCCTTGAAAAAGTCTGCATAGGCATCATTGACCTGCCCAAAATCATTCATATCTGTCAGGAAAATTGTCGCCTTAATTATATTATCCGCTGTAAGCCCTGCCTGTTCAAGAATAGCTAATACATTTTTCATGCATTGAGTTGTCTTTACCGCTGGGTCACCTGCCACGATCTCTCCGGTTGCAGGATCAACAGGCATTTGTCCTGAAACAAATAGAATATTTCCTGATTTTACCGCCTGGCTGTATGGCCCGACAGCCGCCGGCGCATTACTGGTGTGCAAGTATTCATTGGTCATCACTGTTTCCTCCCTTATCATCTTAGATCCGATGCCATCTTAAATCCGATTCTGAAAAACCTTAAACCTTAAATGACAATACCAAAGCCACAGAAATTTAATCAGCTTACTATACAGCTGCAAAAAATTTATATCCAGGTTCCTCTATTAGCTTTGCTCCATAAGTTAAGAATATTATAACTTATAAAGCAACCCTTTACGGCTCTATATTCAATAAGAAAATATTTATTCCTTTACCATAAGGTATAACCATCACTTATTGGAAATAAACAATGCCGGGGAGCTGCAAACATAGAAAATTTTACGATAGGGGTTAAAGGCTAAATGTAAACCATGGAAAGATTAATTACATATAAAGGTTGTAATGTTCCTAAGTAATGATAAACTATTTTTAGCCGCTTTTAAAAAGGAAGGTGTTAAATTGCTTAGATTGATTGCAATGTTCTTGTTCACTATCGGGGGCTGGACAAAAAAAGGCACTATACCCAGGGACATTAAGAAATGTGTAGTTGTCGGTGGGCCGCATACAAGTAACTTTGACCTGCTTTTTGCCATGGCCGGCTTCTATAAAATGAATTATCCGGTCAGGTTTTTAATTAAAAAAGAGTGGTTAAAATATTTTCCGCTAAAACATGTTTTGCTGTCGGCCGGGGCCCTGGGAATTGACAGGTCAAAAACAGGAACCATGGTTGACGCTATGGCCGAGCTGCTCATAAATTCAAAAGAAGATCTGGCTATTTTAGTTACTCCCGAAGCCACCAGGAAGCACCAATGCAAGTGGAAAACCGGCTTTTATCAGGCTGCGCTTAAAGCCAATGTGCCAATTGTCCTTACCCATCTTGATTACGCCAAAAAAGAAGCCGCGGTTGGCCCTCATTTTATGCCCACCGGCGATTACAAAAAAGATATGCAGATCGTCAGGGAACATTATAAAAATGTTACACCGAAATACCCTGAAAATTTTTGCCTGAAAATATACCTGGATGATGAAAACCAGGAGTGCACCAAAGAAGCAACCTTGCAGTAAGCTATTATTACCATTATTATAATAAACTAAAATGACTTTACTTAACATCAAGCAAATAACAATTTAAAATCATTAAACTGACTTTTTTAGAAAGCATAAGGGTATCTTGCCGCATGACCAATATCCCTAAAAAAAAATGGAACCAAAAACACCTGGCTGCCCTGATCATAATTTCTACCGCTTATATCGCTGTTTTTGTTAACATACAGGGCTTTAAGGCTATGCTTCCCCTGGTCCAGGACGAATTTCTAATCAGCAGGGCCCAGGTTGGCCTCTACTCCAGTTTTTACTTTTTTAGTACCGTAATGATTGCGGTTTTCAGCGGGCGCATTGCCGATTACCTGGGTACTAAAAAAGGCCTGGTTTTGGGTGTTTGCATTGTAGCCCTGATGATGATCCTGCACTCTGTTTCACCCTATTTCGGACTGATCCTAATCCTGGCTTTCTTTACCGGAATTGCTTTCAGTTTAATTACACCTTCGGTCAATAAAGGGGTAATTGAACTTTCCGAGCCATCGAAAAGAAGTTCATCGATGGGTCTTGTGCACGGCGGAGGAGGCTTGGGAGGCTTTTTTGGCGCTGTTATGCTCCCCTATTTCGGGGAAATGGTCGGCTGGCGCACAGCTCTCTTGTTCAGCAGTATTTTTGCGCTTCTAATCGCCTTTTTTATTTTCAGGTTTTATCAACCGGTGGTCGAAAAGAAAAAGGTTGAGGAGAACGAGGTGAGTTCCGAAGAAAATAAAACCACCACCTTGAAAGAAGACCTTAAATATCTACTTAAAAACCGGTATCTGGTGAGCGTTTTTTTGATGGGCGCGATTTTCGGGATGGGCATTTCTTCCGTAACCGGACATTTTCCCCTCTACCTGGCCCGGGACCTGGGGACCACCGCTTCCTTTGCCGGCCTGGGATTAGGCATTTATCATATCGGAGGAATCACCGGCCAGCCTTTCTGGGGTCTGGTAAACGAAAGAGTATTTCATGGCAACAGGAGAAAGGGACTTTCCCTGCTCGGGTTGCTCGTAGCCGGCCTGATCTTCTTTTTTGGCCTTGTTGTCAGCAGGTTTAATTTTCCACCTTATGCTATTCTTCTATTTTCTTTCCTGCTGGGGTTTTGCACTCTGGGCATCATCGCCATCTATTTCACCGCGGTAAGCGAACTGGTGTCAAGCAAATATACCGGCGTAGTAACAGGCCTTGCTCTCATTTTCCCCCGGACGAGTACGGTGATAACTCCGCCTCTATTCGGCCTTGTTGCCGATATAACCGGCACCTATGCCCTGAGTTGGGTTCTGCTGGGTGCCGTTGTGTTAACTTTAACCCTTGGATTCCTCTACTTCAGCGGGAAAAACTCAAAGTCAGCCTGTACAAATTCCAGAGCCGAATGATATGGGATTGTTTCTCCTAATCAGTTAACCGCATAATATGGCAAACAGTTTTGCGCCTGCTGAAGTCCTCTGATGCAATAGTGATACCCATTGATATCTTCCATAACTTTCATCTAAACATATTTATATTCATTGGCCGAAATATATCTTTTATCGTTTCCGGTTAAAATTCCCAGAATTAACCCTTTAATTTTTTTAGGAGATTTAAAAGTTCTGCGGGAGTGTGAACAATAAAATCAGGGCCTTCAGCCTGCAGCAGTGATAGATGATCATAGCCCCAGGCGACAGCAATAACTTTAATTGGCACCTTTTTGCTGGAGACGATATCTCGCAGTTCATCTCCAACATATACAGCTTCATCACTGCTGATTCCCAGTTCCTTAAGAGCCTGCTTGATGGTCCGGTGTTTGCCAAATAAGCTGGAGGTACATAAAATATGATCAAAATGCTCGAGGTCATGAGAGGCCAGGAAGCTATATATATTTCTCTGGGTATTAGAAGAAACAATAGATAAAATATAACCCTGTGCCTTTAAACTTCGGATAAGCTCCCCTATCCCCGGAAAAGGCTCAGCCGTTCCTATAAACTCACTATATATCGGGATAGCCTCGGCAAGGAGTCTTGGCAGTCTGAATAAAGGCACTCCCGCTTTTTTGAACCTTTCCTTGACAGACAGCGATCTCATTTCTTCCAACTCAGTGCGGGACATGGCACGCATGTTATGTTTCTCTGTGATTCTATCGTAAACTTTGTACAGTATATGCCCGGTATCGGCAAGGGTTCCGTCAAAATCAAATATCACTGCTTTAAGCATAGCTTCCCTTTCCTGCTTCTCTAATGGTTGCCTACTGTTTCTCTTATGGTTTTCTTATGGTTCTCTTATGATTTTCTTATGATTCTCTTATGATTTTCTTATGGTTCTCTTTTAGTTTCCCCTGATAGTTTCCTCCCGGTTCTCTACTGATTCTCTTTTTACTAGATGATTTCTGCACATAACAACCAGCCTCCTGCTTCCCGCCCCCAAAAACAAGTTCAACAATTGGGGTCAGGCCTCAAAAATTGAACTTACTTCTGCTTCTGATGAAAACTTTATGAAAATCAATTTTAGTCTAATCCTGCCTTAACTGTCAAAGTGGTTTAGGGCTGGAGAGAATTAATATTGAGCCTCTTATTAATAGATAGCTGTTTAAGAATTAGTTTTCAATGAAAACAAGTTCAATTTTTGAGGCCTGACCCCAATTGTTGCAATTGTTGTAAAAAGCCGGGTTAAGAGGAGAATAAGACTCAAATACCGAACTATAAGAATTATTGGAAATCCGGGGTCGGGATTAGAAATCACGGAACAGCCCTGACCTGCAAATTAAAACTGATCTCTCGAATAACAGGAACTTAAAAAAAATGCTAAGCCAATGAAAGGAGAATATTATAAGATGTTTTCCTACCTTTTTTATATCCTACGCGTTGTACTGATAATTATCGGCAATACCATGAAAAAAGGCATGCGCCCACCAGATTATGTTACCTTTACCCTGCACGGCTCTTATCCTGACCTGCGCCAGCCTCCTGGAGGGTTTTTGCAGCAAAAAATGAGAGGCCGTGTAAAAAGTTTGCAGGAGTTAGAAAATGATTTCCAGCTGATTGCAAAAAACCGACTTGTTAAGGGGGTCATCCTCCATCTGGGCAATCTTGCCCTTCCCCTGTCTCAACTCCAGTCTTTAACCGGAATGATCAATAATTTACAGGCCAGCGGCAAAGAGGTAATCACCTGGGCAACCAACTATGACAATCAAAAGTATTTCCTGGCAACAGCAGCAAACCGTATCCTGCTTCAAAAAGGGGGCACAGTTTATACCCTGGGTTTTGCCAATCGTCAAATATACATGAAAAGCGCTCTAGACTGGTGCGGAGTTGAGTTCGATGTCGTCCAGGTAAGCCCTTTTAAATCTGCGTTGGACATCTTTACCCGCTCGGATATGTCGAAAGAGGGAAAAGAAATGACCGACTGGTTAATTGATTCTTTTTTTCTGCAATTTGTCCTGGCCATTACCAATGGCCGCAAGCTTAGCGAAGATAACGCCCGCGCCCTGATCGAACAAACTCCTCTATACGGAGAAAACGCAATCGAAGCAGGGGCAATTGACGGTATAGTTAACGCCGAAGACCTTCCTGATTTTTTAGGAGAGCGTGATAAACCGGCAAGCCTGGCAAGCTGGGATGAATGCGGTAAAAGCTTTCCCCGTCCTCTTCCAGCAACTCCCGGAAAATATATTGCCGTCTTACGGGTTCAGGGTAATATCGTTGACGGAAAAAGTCAGCGCCCTCCCGCCCGGCCACCATTACCTGTGCCTTTTCTTTTCAATGAACAAACCGGTGATTTAAGTTTTGTCCAGCAGGCTCGTCGGGTTTTGAAGGATAAGAGAGCCCGGGCAGTTTTGCTCTATATTGATTCAGGAGGCGGGTCGGCTGCTTCATCTGAGGCCATAACTTCAATTTTACAGAAAATCGCTGCCGAGAAACCACTGGTAGCGATGATGGGTTCAATGGCTGGTTCCGGAGGTTACTACGTAGCTACTCCTGCTTCTTATATTGTCGCCCAACCTGCAACCATTACCGGATCAATCGGTGTAATTGCAGCCAAGATAATAAATTCCCGCCTTTTGGAAAGACTGCTTTTAAACCGGGAAACCATCAGACGGGGTCAGAGGGAACTATTTAACTCTCCCGAAGAACCTTTCACCGAAGAAGAAAGGAAGAAGGCCACGCAATTCATTAATCAAATCTATGAATTGTTTATCAAACGGGTTGCCGACAGCCGCTCCATGAGCCCTGATGTTGTAAACGAGATTGGCGGAGGAAGGGTCTGGACCGGCGAGCAAGCCCTGAAACATGGACTTGTTGATGAGCTTGGCGGTTTGAAAACAGCCCTGACCCAACTGCAAAAAATGGCCGGCCTCCCGAAAAACACCCCGCTAATTGAAGCGCCCTATCCCAGGAGGGATACGGCGCCACTGCCTGCAGCTACAAGCTGGATAGGTTATGCCCTGGATAATCTGGCTCCCATCCAAAAACAGCAGGCCCTGCTGGCCAGCCCGCTATACTTTAGCCAGCCACCAGACCATGTAATAAATTGATGCTTGCCTACCTTGGCTTCATACCAGCTAACCTTCTAACAATATCCTTCTTAGATTCTATATCATACTGGGAGGTAATGGCGATCTGCTCCATTATTGGTGAACCTCCTCCGTGGTATGCACCATAGAGCATGGAGCCGGATGAACCGGAAAGGGCAAAATCAACGAAGTTAAGCCAGAATTTAATCTGTTCTTCCACGGGAATATCCGGATTACGCATCAAGTATTTTTCAAGCAACTCTTTGGTTTCCGGATTGGTCAAGTCTTTTTCATAAGGAAAAGTGGCAGGCATCCCCCCGGCAATGTTACAGAGGATTTCCTGCTCATGGAATACAGCTTCGCCGGTCAAACACCGGCCAACATTGGCATAAATAGAGTGGGGAATACAGTTACCGGGACCATAAGGCAAGAAACCCATCCCCGGAATATATACTTCCGCTTTGCCCAGGGCAGATGAAGTATATCCGGCAGCATAACCCAGCTCCCCGGTCATAATTAATTCAGAAAGCATTTCCCGGACATGAGGAGTTTTTTCAATTCCATTTATTTCTGCTGCCAGGGCCGCCAGGCCAATTACGTAATCAAGCATGGCCGGTTTGCAACCTGAATAAGAATGACGGTGGAAAAGGGCAAACAGCAGGGCTGCAACACCGCCGTGATCTTGTTCACCACAGGTAAACACCCGCTCCCAGGGCACGAAGCAGTCATCAAATATTACATAGGAGTCCGTATAGCCGACCTCCATACCTCTCTGGTAATGATCCCGCTTGCGCAGGTTGTGAAAATGAACTATTTGTTTTACACCTTCATAATCTGCGGGAACTGCAAAACATATCGCGTAATCTTTTTCATTACTCTTTAGGGCCCGGGTCGGCACCACTAATATTTCATCGGCGATGGAAGCTTCGGAGATATGCACCTTGGCGCCACGAACCACAATACCATCACTACGCTCTTCTACAACATGCACGTACATATCAGGGTCAGTTTGCTCCGCCGGCCTCTTCATTCGTTCACCTTTTACGTCAGTCTGAGCACAACAACCCACCAGATCTTCAGACTGAAACTTTTCCAGCCACTTAAGCCAGTTGTCGTGATAAGAAGTTTTTGCATCGGGAGACTGCTGGGCCATGTAGGAAACCGCATGAATTGAATTGGCGGCATCGACCCCCATACACCTCTGTATACACTGACCCACTTTGTTGCAAAGATAACGAGTCATATCCTGCTTTTTATGTAGGTCATCAGGATTCTGGTGAATATGGGTGAAACGATTAATGGTTTCTCCCGTAAGGTGAGAAGTTGCCGTGCAAAGATCTTTACTCTCGTCATCCCAAACAGCATCAAAAGTCAGGCCCAAAACATTAAGAGCTGCTTCCTGACGTTCATCCAAACGATCGATTTTCTCTCCATTGGAATACAGATTGCGATTCATCTTTTCTAGCTGTTTAAAGTATTGCTCTCTTGTTCGCAATTTTCGACCTCTCCTTGTTATAAGATCAATTAAGTAAAACTTACTGCTGCTTGCCTTCCAATAAACCCTATTAAAAGCATGACTGAAACACAACACTAAAAACATTAATAACTGCTTATAATTTTAACATAAACCAAAATATTGCGCTAACTCATAGTTGAGATCATGCATGAAAGCAACAATGATAATCAACAAAGGAAAAGGGAAAGATTTTTCTGGTATAATGATGCTTAATGACGTAAAAGCTAAAAGGAGATAATCATGAAAAGACCTTATTGGATTGGTTACAATGAACTAGCCTGGACAAACCTGATCATTGCTCCACCAGAAGAATATGCAGAAGAAACAGAACGATTCTGTCGAACGATCCAAGAACACTCAAAAATCGAACCTGAGACAGTCCTGCACCTTGGAAGCGGAGCCGGTATAAATGATTATACATTTAAAAAGTCCTTCAAGGTAACCGGTGTGGATATCAGCAGGGGAATGCTTGAAGTTGCCCGCAACCTTAATCCGGAAGTAACTTACTTTCACGGAGACATACGGGTAGCAGACCTGAAAAAACAATTTGATGCAGTCGTCATTCCCGAGTCGATCAATTACATGACAACTATCGAAGATGCCCGTAAAACCGTTATTACAGCATACAAACACCTGAAACCGGGTGGAGTTTTTTTATTTGCCACCCATATCAAGGAAGAATTCCAGGAAAATAATTTTGTCTATAAGGGATCCAAGGGAAGTATTCAAGTAACTGTTTTTGAAAACAACTACATCCCTGATCCTGAAAAATTAACTTATGAAAGTACAATAATCTACCTGATCCGGAACAGTGGCAAAATGGAAATCTACACTGACCTGCATATAATCGGTCTTTTTTATAAAAATACATGGTTAGATCTTTTAAAAGAATGCGAATTTGAAGTTACCGAAGAAAAACTTGATGACACCTATGCCCAGTTCATAATGGGCGAAGGAAAATATCCCTTGCGCCTGTTCATCTGCACTAATAAATTCCAACAGTGAGGGAACAGCTTAATTCTCTAGTTATTCCCACAACCTTCCCGGTTATAATAGAGGGGTCCATAAGCAAATTCTCAGGAAAATAATTATGCATTTGATCTATAATAGGCTGAAAGCAAGTAAATATCTCTTATGTAGCCACAATGCCGGAACCCAGTTTTTCACTTTAAAATGGCGTTTTTTTAAACAGATTTGCTGGAAACAAATGCTGCTCGAACAAAATAAACATGGCTGACACGGCCCCGATCAATCCGATCAAGAAGTAAAAAACATGTGCTGCATGAACATCATTCATTATTATGCACTGAACCACAATCCAGATCATTAAAGCCCAGGAAAAAATAGAACTAATATAACCCTGGTGCTTTGAATTTTTTCTTGCTGTCAGGGCGCTAACCCCGTGGCCAAGACCAATAACTACAAATAAGATTAACGACGGAATAAAGTAATTGCTAAACGGAGAGCCTTCCAGCAATTCTGCAGGAATACCCAGTGGTTCATGAGGATCGATCATACCGGCCATACCGCCAAACAGGGCTCCTACAGAAACAAATGTATGCAGTATTAATAAAAAGCGATAGTTTTTATTCAACTTTTTCGGCCCACCCTGTCTCAATCAGATTAGTGGAATAAATCTACAGCTAAATAATTGGGGTCAGGACAATGGTCAGTGATAGAGCATATTAACACATATTATAGTTAATTTCCTATCATTATCAATACACCAAAAACTGTTATAAAATGAATAGAAAGTATTATGCGACAACACAGGGTAAACTATGAGCTTCCTGCGTTACAAGTAAATCGCTTCATAGATTAAGTTCAACTTTCAGGCCTGACCCCAAATATTTACTCATATATGCCCGGCACTTCCAGCTTTACTTCCTGGTCTAAGAAAAGCCGTTTGGCCGGTTCAGTTTTGCTAATAATTTTTCCTGCTTTTAAGACATAAAGAGCTTCTGCCCCCTGGCGAAGGGCATTTATTTCGCTGTTTGCATTTAAAATAACCAGGTTTGCCGGATTTCCTTCTTCAAGGCCATAACCTTCCACCCTTAAAATACAGGCAGAGTTATAAGTTAGAGCTTTAAAAATTTGTCTCATTTCTTCATAACCGGTCATGTGAGTTACATTAAGGCACATAAACGCAGCTTCGAGCATGCTACCTTTTCCTAAAGGATACCATGGGTCCATGATTGAATCGTGTCCGATTCCGACATTTACACCCGCTTCTAAAAGTTCTTTTACCCTGGTCAGCCCTCTGCGTTTCGGGTAAGTATCAAAGCGACCCTGCAGGGCGATATTGTCCAGCGGGTTTGTAATCACACTGATGCCGGCCTCTTTCAGTAAACCAATTACTTTAAAAGCATAAGGGTTGTTATAAGAATGCATTGCAGTGGTATGGCTCGCAGCTACCCTGCCCTCGAATCCTTCTTTTATCGTTTTAGCCGCCAGGTACTCGGCAAACCTGGAATGATCGTCGTCCGTTTCATCTGTGTGGACATCAATATCTTTGTTATATTTTTTAGCCAGTTTAAAAACGATATCGATGCTTTCCAGACCGTCTTCCCTGGTCCGTTCATGGTGAGGAATGCCGCCGACTACGTCTGCGCCGGAATCAAGTGCTTTTTCCAGCAGATCTGCACCACCGGGAAATCTCAGAATCCCGTCCTGCGGAAAAGCGACAATTTGCAAGTCGGCATAATCCTTAACCTCATCTTTAATTTCGACCAGGGCATGAAGCGCTGTTAAGTCCGGATCACAGATATCCGCGTGAGTTCTGATATACTGTGTTCCCTGCACTACTTCCCACTTGATCGCCTCTACAGCTCTTTTCTTAACATCCTGAGCATTTAGATCTGCCTTTTTTTCACCCCAAATTTGTATCCCTTCGATCAAAGTCCCGCTCAGATTATAGCGCGGTGAGCCAACAGTTAAAGCTGCATCAAGATGTATATGGGGATCAACAAAAGGCGGAGTGGCCAGCCGACCTCGAGCATCAATTTCTTTTTCAGCAGCACCGTTCAAATTGTCAGCAATGCCGGTAATTTTACCGTCCTTTATGGCAATATCCTGAAGGTTCTTCTGGTCGACAAGTCTGGCCTTCCGGATCAACAGGTCCTGTTTCTCCACAGGGAACACCTCTCTTTTTAACTCTAGCTTCTTATTAGCATTCCTTATACATATTCAGCATCTTCGTCAACAGCGTGATCAAACCCTTTGATTTTCGCAAACAACGGCTGGAGAATGAGCATTGCAA